>JACQGT010000506.1 GCA_016199425.1 Chloroflexota bacterium | reverse complement strand
TACGTCCTCGCCATCCTGGCCGGCATCGCCGCCGGTATCATCAACACCCTGGCCGGCAGCGGCTCCGCGGTGACGCTGCCTATGCTTGTCTTTCTGGGGTTGGATGCGGGCGTCGCCAATGCCACCAACCGGGTCGGCGTGGCTGTGCAGAACATCGCAGGTATCGCCACCTACCAGCGCAGCGGCAAACTGGACATCGGCGGCTCCTTCTGGCTGACCTTGCCCGCGATGCTGGGCGCGGTGGTGGGCACGTACATCGCCACGATTCTGGACAACGACCAGATGGAATTTGCCATCGGCGCAATGATGGTAATTATTCTGATCACCATTTTCATCAACCCCAACAAATGGCTGCGGGAACATTCGGAAGTGAAGGACGGGAGACCGGACCTGGGCGTGCTGGCCCTCTTCTTTGTGATTGGGGCCTACGGCGGCTTCATCCAGGCCGGGGTGGGTGTCTTTTTGCTGGCGGCGATGGTGCTGGGCGCGGGCTATTCGATGGTCCACGCCAACGCCATCAAACTGGTGATTGTGCTGGCGTTGACGCTGGTGGCGCTGGTGGTCTTTATCTGGTCGCCGGTGGAGATCAACTGGGGCATCGGCCTGCTGATGGCTGTGGGCCAGAGCATCGGGGCCTGGGCCGCGGCCAAATTCGCCGTCAGCGTGCCCAACGCCAACAAATACGTGCGCTGGCTGCTGATTGTGGTGGTGATCTATTCGATTTTGAAGTTTTTTGGGATTCTAGACCTGATTTTTTAGGAAGAAATGAAGACAGATGGGTGAGGAGGTATGGCTTTGATGATGGGATGATGAGATAATGGAATCCGCCATTATCTCATCATCCCATCATCGCCTCTCTACCCCATCGTCCACACCCGCGTAGGGGCAATTTTGTAGATGACCCGAATGTCATTGCCCAGCCAGGGATAGTCCCGGCCATTGTATTTTCGAGAGAGCTTATTGATGTGGTCCACGGCTCCCTCTTCGGTAATCTCCACCACTTTGCCCTGCAAGCCCACATAGCGGTAGGCATTGTCCGGGTCCTGGACGCTTATGGCAACTTCCGGGTTGTCCCGCACGTTGCGGTCCTTCTTGCGCCCTTTGGCGCTGTTGATGAGTACGTACTCGCCGTCGTACTCCACCCAAACCGGCGTCACCTGGGGCGTGTCGTCGTCGATGGTGGCGAAGTGGGCAAAACTCTTTTTCTCGAAAATGTCTTTGTGGCTGTCGGGGATCTGTGCCATTGTGGGCCTCCTGTGTGAAAAGGAAAATGGAACCACAAAGGCCCAAGTCACAAAGAAATGCAAAAGTCATCTCATTTTCTTTCTTCGTGTTTTGGTGTCCTTGTGGTCAGCGTATTTATAGTACCCTCCTCTCATCTGTAAAACCGTATGGCTGACTTCATTTGTCTGGGCGGTCTGCGTATCGACTATCTGATCACCGCCGATGGACGCGCCGCTTCCGGCGTCTTTGGCGGCAACGCGGCTTTCGCAGCAGTAGGCGCGCGGCTGTGGACTATCCCCGGCCAGGTGGGGATTCTCGCCAAGACCGGGCCGAGCTTCCCAAAGGAATGGCTGGCCGCGCTGGAGTACCAGGGCATCGACAGCGGCTGCGTCATCCCTCTGGCCGAACCGGTGGATCAGCGCACTTTCTTCTCCTATCGGGCCGACGGCAACCGGAACGAAGGCAACCCGGAGAGCCACTACCAGGCGCTGGGATTGGCTATGCCGGAGGGATTACGCGGCTATGTCCAGCCCAGCGCGGACGCACAGGAAGCCAGCTACCGCTCCCTGCGCATCGACGGCGCGGGAGTGGCAGAGGGCTGTTGGCCCCGTCACGCCTTTCATTGCAGCCCCGCAGACTGGGAGACGACTCGCTCCTGCCTGGAAGCTGCCCGCCGCGCTGGCGTCGGCCAAATCACACTGGACCCCGGCCTGTGGATGGGCCAGCGCTCTTTGGAGGAAGTAGCCGCACTGCTGCGCCTGTGCGACGCCTTCCTGCCCAGCGAAGCCGAAGCCCGTCTGGTCTTTGGCCCCGGACCAACCCGGCAGGAGATGGCCCGTCGTCTGGCGGTGGATGGTCCGCCCGTCGTCGTACTGAAGTTGGGCGCGGAGGGCGCGCTCGTCTATGAGCGCGTCAGCGACCGCTTCACCCACATCCCCGCCGCGCCCGCCCAGGCGGTGGACGTGACCGGCGCGGGGGACGCCTTCTGTGGCGCTTTTGCCGTGGGACTGCACGCCACAGGCGATCCCGTCGTCGCGGCCGGCTGGGGTGCGGTCAGTGCCAGCTTTGTGATCGAAGGCTTCGGCGCGCTACACGCGCTGGAACAGGCCAGCGAAGGTGAACGCCAGACCCGATTGCAGAATCTACGTAATCTTCCAAGAAAAAAGGACGCGGATTGACACGGATTCACACGGATTTTCATCCCCCGTGGCGTGTACCCGCACATAAGGAACTGATTCCCCAATCTCCAATCGTCAATCCCCCCGGAGTCTGCCATGCCCATTCCCATTATTCTCGACGTTGACACCGGCTACGACGACGCCGTCGCCATTCTGATGGCTGCCGGTCACCCAGCACTTGACCTGCTAGGCGTGACGACCGTTGCCGGCAACGCGCCTCTGTCCGTCACCACCGACAACACCCTGCGCACTCTTGACGCCGCGGGCTACACCCACATTCCGGTCATCGCCGGCGCGCACCGCCCCCTGCTGCGGGAGCTGGGCGGCTCCACCGACGCCCAGAGCCAGCACTTTCACTTCCCCAAGCGGCGGGAAGCCACCCCCGGCTATGCCGTGGATTGGCTGGTGGAGACGCTGATGGCCTCGGACGGGAATATCGTCCTCGTCCCCCTGGCCCCGCTGACGAACATCGCCCTGGCTCTCTACAAAGAGCCGCGTATCGCCCAAAAAGTAAAGGAAGTGGTACTGATGGGCGGCGCAGTCCACGGGGGCAATATGTCGCCCGTGGCCGAGTTCAACATTTGGATCGACCCGGAGGCGGCGCGCATCGTCTGGCAGGCGGGCTGGCCGATTACGATGGTGGGATTGGACGTAACGGGCCGCGCCCTCATCCCGCCGCAGGACGCGGCCCGGGTGAAGGCGCTACCCACCGCACGGGCAGCCATTACCAGCGAGCTGCTGGATTTTTGCGTGCAGCGGGAGGTGGTGGGCTGGGGTAAGCCGGGGGTGCAGATTTTCGACGCCTGTGCCGTGGCCGCGCTGGTCGATCCAGGAATGCTGACGACCCGCCACTGCTTTGTGGATGTGGAGACGACCGGCACGCTCACCGCGGGGATGACTGTCTGCGATTTGGAAGGACTCACGCAAAAGCCAGCCAACTGTCACGTGGGGCTGGACATCGACTACGCGCGGTTTTTTGTGGTAATGCTGGAGGGGCTGGGGGGAGTGACAGGGTGACAGGGGGAGAATCCGTGAAAATCTGTGTCATCCGTGTCATCCGTATCCCATTTTTCTTCTAAGCCAGGCGAGACGGCGCTGGACTTCTGCCTGTTCAGTTGCCAGGGCGTGGGCGGCGCCGTAGCCTTCAATGACGAAGCTGGCGCTGACGGTTGCCCAGAGCGCAGTTTCCAGTGGATCGCCCGTGCGCAGCAGACCGGCCAGGAAGCCGCCGGCGTAGGCGTCGCCCGCACCGGTGGGATCGACGACTGTGACCGGCACAACCGGGATGTGGTCGAAGCGATCCGTTCGGGGCTGGTAGAGCAGAGAGCCGGCTGCGCCCAGCTTCACAACGACGGCGCGCTGGGCTACACTGCCCAGGGCGCGGGCGGCCCGGCGTAGATCGACGCCCGCGCCGAAGAGGCGGTAGACATCTTCCGCGCTGGGCAGAACCGCGGCAAATCCGGACAGAGGGGCCAATGCGCCGCTTGCGTTCTCCAAAGACACAGGCGGCCCGCCGTACCACTCCGCGTCCAGGCCGCAGAGCGCGCCCCGTTCTTGCCAGCCAGCGATAATCGACGGGTAGCGCAGAAACTCGTCCCCGGCGAAGTGGTAGGCCGGGGCAGTGGTGTAGTCCGCGGGCAGACGGGTCAAATCCACGTGATGGGCGCGCACGACGGGAGCGGGTGAGAAACCGTCGATGTCGGGCAGAGAACCAGACCCAGCCGTTCCCGCAAAATGGCGACGAGGATTCCAGGCCACCCGCTCGCCGTCAGGCGCGTACTGTTGCGCCCAGCAGACCGTCGGCGCGCTGGGGTGAATTTGCACGCCACTGATGTCAATACCGGCCCGATGCAGGGGTTCTAGCCGGGCCAGGTCAAAGTCACAGCCAGCGCTGACGGCCAGCCCCACCCGCAGCCCCCATAACCACATTCCTACCGCGGCGTAGACGCCCTTGCCGCCCAGCAAATGCAGATGGGGCTGACCGTCCGGGTCCAGAATGTAGTCCAGCGTCAGATCGCTGATAGAGACGGCGTCGAGAGTGGGCATTGTATATCTTCTGTTCAACCGAATTTACACCGAAGACGAGTGAAACGTGACTTGTGCTGAGTTCATCGAAGTAAACGTGAGATCAGTTCCTCATGCGCCGTCGTGCGCCACGGAAAATGAAAAGCAGGACGCAGCGCCCAGGGGGCACCCGACAGATTTTCGCAGATTGAATCCGTGCAAATCCTGACAATCCGTGTCAATCCGTGTCCTTTTTTCAGGGCAGGCGACATGCCTGGGGCACTGATGAGGATGAAAAAGCTGGTCGGACTACCAGTCCGACCTACGGTGGCTATTTTCAGGGCAGTGGCGTTGTTCACGTTTCACGCCTCACGTTTCTAAGTCAACCATCCAATACTCCCAAAGACCCGCCAATGCTCCCCATCGACTTCGCCGCCATCGCTGGACTGATCATCGACGATATTGTACTCCCAACTGGCGAAACGCGCATGGGCGTGCCCGGCGGATCGGGAACCCACAGCGTGTGGGGGATGCGCATCTGGTCAGACAGCGTGGGGTTGATCGCCAGTTACGGCGTGGACTGCCCGCAGGAGATTCTCGCCTCCTTCGACCAGGCGGGGATTGCCCTGCACCGGGCGCGGGCCAACCCGGAACCCACGCCCCGCTGCTGGCAGGTCTTTGAATTCAACCAGCACCGCACAGAGATATTCCGCACATCCGAGGCCGACTTTTACCGGCTGCAACCCACCACGGCTGACATTCCTGCGGATTGGCAGAATGCAGCGGGCTTCCATCTGCTCCACGAGACCAAAGACATTCCGGAGTATGCCCGCTTTCTGCGCGCTGGTGGGGTGGGCTATCTGCTGGCCGAGCCACCCCCCACGGACTTCACGCCGGGACGCCTGGACGAGTTTGCCGCCTTTCTGCCGTTGGTGGCGATCTTTTCACCCAACTGGGAGGAATCGGCCCAATTGTTGGGGATCGACAATCCGGACGCAATTGTAGCCCGCTTCCTGGAGATGGGCGTTCCAGTGGTGGCATTGCGCATGGGGGAAGCCGGTTCGCTGGTGGCCGCGCGGGAGCGGCGTTGGCGCATCCCCGCGGTTGCCGTGCCGGCGGTGGACGTAACCGGAGCGGGCAACAGCTACTGCGGCGGCTTTCTCGTTGGCTACGCCCAAACGGGTGATCCCCGCATGGGCGGGCTATACGGCGCGGTCTCGGCCAGCTTTACGATTGAGCAGTTTGGGCTGCCGACGATTGACCAGACGACGACGGCGCGGGCAAAGCAGCGCCTGGTTGATCTGCAACAGGTCTAGAAGCAGGGATGAATCCCGGGTCTGGCACAGAGAGGTCGCCGCAGCGACCAAGGATGTCTCTTCCAGTGACGCGTCAGGCATGAGTTGATAGGTAGGGGCGCTGCTTGCTGCGCCCGACGCACAGCGGGCGCAGCAAGCAGCGCCCCTACGAAGTTTCTATCAATTGATGGCTGACATGACACCAGCGCCTGCGGGCGCTTCTCGTTGTCAGAAGCCGAATTCATTCGTTGCTCTCAAATCCAAATTGGGAATTGTTGTACCTGGCCGGGTTTTTCAATTCTATACGAACTTTGTGCTATTATTATTAAGAGTTTGTTTTGAAGCGAATGATTGGGTGAGGGGTTATGGCAAGCAAGCAAAAAAAGAGACGCAATCGCTCCAGCCGGTCGCGTCCTGTAAGCAAACCGATTCTGGACTACTCCACTTCTCTGGAACGGGCTTGGCGCGCCCTGGAGCAGAACCAGGCCGATTCCGCCCTCTACTTTGCCCAAAGAGCAGAGGAATTTGTCAACGCGGAGCGCAACCCTCAGGCCATCACCGTTGTCCATCAATTTCAGGCCGAGGCCCATTTCCGCCTGGCTGCGAATTCCCCGTCGCCACAGGAACAGGAGACCCATCTCAACGCGGCGTTGGCCTTCTCCCCCCAAGAAGCCCGTTTTCATTTTCACCGGGCGGTTGCTCTCTTCCGGCAGGCGCGCCTGGTCGACGCCGTGGCGGCCCTGGACAAAGCTGCGGGGCATCCTGGCGCGGTTTTCGTGGGCACTCTGCTCCGGCTTGCCAACGGGCAGGCGTGGGAAGAAAAGGGACTTGCGCCGGACGAAGCCAATACCCTGCGTCTCCTCCACGCCGTTCGTCAAAACAAACCAGCGCGCGCGCTCCACGAACTGGCCCAGCAGCCCATCCTCTCCTCCAACGAGCTTTGGCAAGCGTTAATCGACCTGCGTTCCGACGTCAATGCGACAACGCCGGAGCATCTGCAAAAGCTGGCCGGGCCGCTTGCCAGCGGCGAAGCCCAGGGGATTCTCCACTATTACGCGGGGGTTGCCGCGCTGGGCCAGGGACGCAAGAAAGAGGCCGCAGATGCGTGGGGCATCAGCGCGGCCAGCGGCTGGAGTTCCCCCTGGCTTACAGAAAACAGTGAATATCTGGGACGGGAAGATGTGATCGCTCTGGCCCAGGAAGAGAAGTGGCAGGAGATTGTCAACTTGGCTGAGCAGATTCCCAGCCCTGTCAGCGACCGCATCCTCTCCGAAACCATCGGCACGGCCTATTTTGTCTTGGGCTATCAGGCGGCAGAAGCAGCCAATTGGCAGAAGGCCGCGGGTCTTTTGCGCACGGCGAGCAAATACGTGGGCGGAGGCACCCTCTCCCAAAATCTGGCGCTCTGTGAAGAAGCGCTGGAACGTTGGGACGCCGCCGGCGACGCCTGGCGGGAAATGGCTCGCCGCCGCCCCCGCTCCGAAAACCATCCGGACTATATGACCGACGCGCAGGTGGCCGCGATCTGGGTTCATGCGGCCGAATGTTACGACCAGAGCAAATACGTCAACGAAGAAGTCATCAATTGTCTGCGCACGGCTGTTAAATATGCCGAGGACGACATTGACGTGCGCACGAAGCTGGTGGATGCGTTGCTTCAAGTGGACCGGGAGGAAGCGGCTGAAAACGAACTGGTACGCATCCTGGAGATCGATGAGAACCACATTCCCACTCTGTTGCGTCTGGCCCACATCGCCACAGAGAAGTGGGGTGGGGAGCCTGTACCCCTGTTCAGGCAAGTGCTCGCTATCGAACCTGACAATCAGGAGGCGCGGGACAGCCTGGCCGATCACTATCTGCGCCGGACAACACCGATGGGCGGTGCCCCGAAGAGTCTCTTTGGCCGCCTGCTGGGCACGGAACCATTTGGCCGTCTGCTGGGCATAGGAGAGGACAGGCCAATCAAACTGCTGAAGGAGGCACTGCAAGACCTGCCCGGCCATCCGCGGATTTTGATGGCGCTGGGCCTGCAATACCGGGAAGCGGGCAAAAAGAAAGAGGCCAGCGCGGCCCTGCAAGAGGCCTATCGGGCCAACCCCAAGCACGTGGAGACGGCAGGGCGCGTCATGCACGAGCTGCTCCATCTGGACGAATTCAGCGTCGTGGAAGAGATGATGGCGGAAGTTCGCCAGTTGCCCACGCTGCTGATGGGTTTCTGGATCAGCCAGGGCGATCAGGCATTAAACTGTCAATTGGAAAACGACTGGGCGATGCGCTTCTTTGACGAGGCGCTGCTGTTGGCCAGGGAAAAACGGGGCGACGACAGCCGCGCCAGCGCGCTGCTGCGGATTCTCGACGCTACCATTGAGAACAAAGCCGATGACCTGACCGATCTCTTTGTGGAACAGATACGCGCCGAGATGCCGGAGAGCGGCCTTCTGGAATATGCCGAAGCGCGCACCATTTTTGAAAACACAAAGGACGACAAGAAAGCCCAGCGTCTGTTGCGCAAGGCCAAGCGGCTGGCAGAAAAGGCCAGGGACAAAGCAGTGATCGATGAGATGGAGGCTACGGAAGTGCTTTTTTCTGGGCGACGGAATCCGTTTATGGATCTTCTGCGTGACTTTGGAGGCGACGATGGCCCTGACTTCTTCTAAGCCGAACGTGGACCCGTATGTGGTTCTGCAAATCGAGCGGCGGGCCGACGAAAGCGCCATCAAACGGGCCTACTTCCGGCTGGTGCGTCAATATCCGCCCGAGCAGGAGCCGGAAAAATTCCAGGAAATCCGCGTCGCCTACGACCTGCTGCGTACACCGGAAAGCCGGGCAAAGATCGATCTTTTCCTGCTGCAACCGCCGCCCAGCCTGCCCAACCGTCGCCGCCCCACCTACGATCTGTCGGTCCATATAGACGATCTCGACGGGCTGGCCCTGGAACTGGGGATGGCCCGCTATGCGCCCCCAAACGATTTCCGCGTGCCATCCCTTCCAAGCCGAGAATAGCCCATGCGCGCAACCGAGAGTATACCGGGTTGGCACGACGCCCCCGATGAATCGATCCCCTGGGAAGAACAACCCATCCCCTTTGCCGAAGACAGCCCACCGGATATGGACCCCCAAAGCCAGGGCTATCTCTACTATCTGATGGCCCAGAACGAAGCTCTCCAGGAGCAGTTGGCCCGGCTTCTGGAGGAAACCCAGGAACACGGCGCACAGGTGGCGGCCCTGACCCACCACTTTACTGGGGCCGCAGCCAGCGCAGCCCGCCAGGAGCAGCAGGTCGAGCTGATCACCCGGCTGGAAACCCTGCAGGAGCAGTTGGATGAACTCAACAAGACGGTGACAAAGTTGAGCCGCTCCCAGTTCAAATCCAACACATTGACCGAAAGCCGGGAGCAGCAGGTCAATGACTCTCTCTCCACCTTGCAGGAGATCGCCACCCGCCGGGAAGAAATCGGCGCAGAACGGGAGATGGCCCAGCAGCGCCGTCTGGCCCAGTTGCGCAGCGACGCCCGGGGCGCGTTGGCCGCAGATCTGCTGCCCAGCCTGGACGGGTTAGAACTGGCCCTGGAACACGCCCCCCAGATATTGGCAGAGCAGCGCCGCCGGGAAGAAGCCGCCCGGGCCGAGCATCTGCGTCGCCAGCAGACACCCCAACCCGGCGTCTGGTCCAGAGTGCGCCGGGTCTTTGGCGAGACGGAGCAGGACGCGCCGCCTGCCGCGCTGCCCGCTGGGGCCGGGGAGATGTCCGACGCCCTCAGTGGTTGGTTGCAAGGGCTGGAGTTGGTACGGGATCGCTTTCTGGCGCTGCTTGCCAAAGAGTCGATCCAGCCCATCGATGCTTTGCGCAAGCCCTTCGATCCCCGGCTGCACGTGGCTGTGGGCGGGGAAGAACGCGCGGACCTGCCCGCCAACACAGTCGTCTCCGTCCTGCGCAAGGGCTACGTCCAGGGCGACCGGGTGGTGCGCTACGCCGAAGTGCTCGTCTCTCGTTCGCCTGCCCCCACGCTGTAGGACGGAAGGTATTCCGTCCCCACGCCGTAGAACGGAATGGTATTCCGTTCACTCTGCATGCGGACGGAATACCATTCCGTCCTACAAAAAATGAAACGCATATACTCATCAGAAAGATAGGAAGTCAGAAGCACAATGAGCACAAAAGTTTTGGGCATTGACCTGGGCACAACCAATTCGGTGGTCGCCATCATAGAAGACGGGCAGCCTCGCCTCATCCCGATTGAAGGCGAGCGGCTGTTGCCATCGGTGGTGGGCGTCGGCCCGAACGGCGCTATGCTGGTGGGTCGCCACGCCTACAACCAGTGGGGCGCAGCGCCGGAGCGCACTGTGCGTTCCATCAAACGGCTGATGGGCAGCGGCAAGACCGTCGAGATGGAGGGCACATCCTACACGCCCCAGGAAATCTCCGCCTTTATCCTGCGCCGCATTCGCGAGGCGGCCGCGGCCTATCTGGGCGAAGATGTGCGGCGGGCGGTGATTACCGTGCCGGCTTACTTCAACGAACCCCAGCGCCAGGCCACCATCGAAGCCGGCGAGATTGCCGGTTTGCAGGTGGAACGCATCCTCAACGAACCGACCGCGGCGGCCCTGGCCTATGGCTATGGGCGGGACAACGGCGGCCAACCCCTGCGCGTGCTGGTCTATGACCTGGGCGGCGGCACCTTCGATGTTTCTATCATCGAGTTGGATGGGGAGATTGTGGACGTCATCGCCACGGCGGGCAACAACCATCTGGGCGGCGACGATTTCGATCAGCGGCTGGCCGACCTGTTGGCCGACGAATTCGAGCGGGATCACAAAATCGATCTGCGCCAGAATCACCAGGCCTGGGCTCGGCTCAATCGGGCCGCGGAGGAAGCCAAAATCGAGCTATCCTCTACGCCCTACGCCACCGTCAATCTGGAATATATCGTCGCGGACAAGAAAGGGCGGCCTCTGCACATCCAGCGGGAGATCGAACGCCAGGAATTTGAGGGGCTAATCGCCGATCTGTTGGACGGCACCCTCGACTCCATCGACCAGGCCCTGGCGGACGCCAATCTGGAAGCGGACGACCTGGACCGGGTGCTGTTGGTGGGCGGCTCCACCCGC
>JACQGT010000505.1 GCA_016199425.1 Chloroflexota bacterium | reverse complement strand
GCCCCAGCCTACTCAACCTGCGCTAGTCCTGTATAGTTACTACCCAATACCCAATACCTACTATCTACTGTCGGCAGGCAAGAGCAGCGTGCCCAAGAGAGTTTCGCTGTGGAGTTCATCCAGACGGGTGGGGAGCAGGCGGTTGCGCAAATCTTCACCTGCCGGCGCGTGGGCCAGGACGCGCAGATAGTTGTCCGTGTGACCGCTCCACAGGAGCATTCCCGGCTGGTTGGTTACTGGCTGGCCCTGGCCTTCCCAGAGAACAGGGCGGGTGTCTCCCACAAAACGCTGCCGCTCGGCTTGCCCGGTTCGCTCCACCAGTGCGTGCATCCGCTGGGAGCGTTCCTTCTTCGCTGCTTGGGGGACTTGCTCGGCAAAGCGGGCCGCGGCTGTCCCGGTGCGGGCGCTGTAGGGGAAGATGTGGGCGTGGGCGAAACGCAGTTCTTCGACGAAGGCCAACCCCTCCTCAAAATCAGCGTCGCTCTCGCCGGGAAAGCCGACGATCAGGTCGGTGGTGAGGATCAGATCGGGGATGGCGGCGCGGGCGTCGGCCACCAGACGGCGGAAGGAGGCGACGGTACAGCGCCGGGCCATCGCGCGCAGTTGCCGGTCTGTGCCCGCTTGCAGGGGCAGGTGCAGGTGGGGGCAGAGGCGATCCGGCCAGCGCTGCCAGAGATCGAAGAAGCCGTCGGCCAGCTCCCACGGCTCCAGACTGCTCAGGCGCAGGCGGGGAATGTCCATCTCGGCCAGGAGCGCGGCGGTCAACTGCTTCAGGTCGGTGGCGAGGCTGCCCGGCAGGTCCCGGCCATAGGAGCCGAGGTGGACGCCGGTCAAGACGGCCTCCTGATAGCCCGCGGCGGCCAACTGCTCTACCTCTGCCACAATTTTGGCCAGGGGACGGCTGCGGCTCTCCCCGCGCAGGGCGGTGACAATGCAGAAGGTACATTTGTTGTTGCAGCCGTCCTGCACTTTGATGAAGGCGCGGGTGCGGTTGGTTGTGTCGTTGGCCTGGGCAAAGGGTGTGCCATCCGGTTGCAGGCGAGCGATGGCGTCGGGGTCGTCCAACTCGGCGCTCCACGGCTCCAGCAGGATATGGAGCAGCTCCTTCTGCCGGTTGTCTGCCACCAGAGAGACGCCGGGGAAGCTGGCCGCGTTCTCCGGTTGCAGGGTGGCGTAGCAGCCGGTGACGGCAATGCGGGCGTCGGGGTTGGCGCTGTGAAGTTGGCGCACGGCCTGGCGGCTACGGCTGACGGCCTGAGCAGTCACCGCGCAGGTGTTGAGGACGATCACCTGCGCCGCCTCCGCCGAAGACGCGATCTGATGGCCCGCCGCGGCCAATCGGGCCGCCAGACTATTGTTTTCGCTGTAATTGAGGCGGCAGCCCAGTTGGTCCAGGTAGATGCGCATGGGGGAAGTCCAGAGTCGGCAGTCCAAAGTCCGTCGTCCAAAGCCCGTCGTCATCCACCGACGACTCTGGATTTCGGACTCTGGACTACTACTGGGGAATGATCAGCCGGTCGCCCACGCGGATCAGATTCGGGTTGGTAATGCGGTTGGCCTCGATGATGGCATCCGCCGAGACGCCGTAGCGGGCGGCGATGGAGTAGAGTCCTTCACCGGCCTGGACTACGTGGATAATCTGATTGGCCGCTTCCAACTCAGCCGCGGTCAGGCCGGGGATGACCAGTTCGGTGCCGGGGCTGACGAGATTGGGATTGGTGATGCGATTGGCGGCCACCAATTCATCAAGGGTGATTCCGTACTTCTCGGCGATGACCGAGAGCACTTCCCCCGCCTGTACTACGTGGATAGCCGGTGCGTCGGGACTGGTCGACGTTCCACCACCCGCACTGGTTGACCCGGCGGGCTGGTAGCCGGGGATGAGCAATTCCTGACCTACAAAGACGTTATTGGGATCGGCCAGTGTATTGGCGGCCACAATCTCGTTGGGCGAGATCTCAAATTGCAGGGCGATGGAAAAGAGAGTGTCCCCTTCTTTCACTGTATAGAGGAAGGGGGCGGGTGTGGGCGTAGGCAGCCCCTCCGACGTGACGCCGGGGGTGTTGGGAACTCGCAGCACCTGGCCCACCTGCAAGGAGTCGGTCGCCAGGAGGTTCAACTCCCGCAACTGTTGGGAGGTGATCCCAAATTTCTCGGCGACTGTCGAAACTGTGTCATTGGGCTGGACGGTGTAGGGGATGGTCTTTGGCTGCGGCGTCTCCGTCGGCATAGGGGTCGGCGCGGCGGTCGGTTCGCTTGTGGGCGCGGTGCTGCGGGTAATCGCTGGTTCCACGACTGGTTCAGCCGCGCTGGCCGGGGTGGCCTCCGGCTCTGGTGTCGAGCGGTCACGGGTGCATCCAACCAAAAGCGCTGTCATTGCCAGCGCCAACAGTGTAACGCGTGTCCATCTGCTTGCCATGCACATATCGCCCTCTCCCGCCAGCTACCAGTTTGATCACGCCAGCCAATGTCTGCGTAAAGTGGATGGATGATAGCACAGCCACCCATCTGGCGCAAACCATTTGCCTTTGCATACCTCTTTTGTGTGGCGCTGATCACAGCTTACACATGCAAAGTCTTTTATACTCGAAGCCTGGTAATTGCTCAGCCTCATTCCGGGAATCGACCAGAATCTGCCTGGGAATTCCCTGAACGGTTTGGTCGATTCTCGGAATGAGCTTCCCAGCCTGAGCAGTTGCGAAGCCTGTAAGTAATAGAGGTTGTAACGTTTGGCAACGTCAATAGGATTACCCCCAAACGTCGGATAACGGTCTGAATTCATACTGGAAAAAGTCCTGTACTACTTCCCCTTTTTTGCTAGGCTATAGTCAGAAATGGATTTGGCTCGATGCGCAAGCAACGGCCTGCACAGATAGAGGAGAGAGCAATGAAAAGCCGCACAATTCTTTTGGCGATGATCACAATTTTTCTGCTGGGCGCGGTTCTGGCTGGAATGGCGACCGCTTTGGAGCCGAACAAGAGCGTCGCTGTCGAGACGCTGACGAATGTGCGGGACTTTGCCCCCGCGGTCGCACAAAACGGCGTCTCCTATGCGGTGGATGGCGGTCTGCTTTTTGCGGGCAACGAAACCACCTGGCAGCGCTTGCCGACGCCCGCCGGTCTGATCGTCAACGCGGTGGCTGTCAGCAGCCGCCAACCGGAACTGGTCTACATCGGCGCGGCCAATGAGCTCGCCATCTACGTTTCCAGCGACGCCGGCCAGAGTTGGATGAAAATTGCCCTGGCGACCCAGGCCATCGGCGCTGTTACCGATATCGCGGTGGACGGAGCGAATCGCCTGGTCTATGTGGGCACCGACACCGACGGCGTCCATCGCCTGCGGGATGTGGGCAGAAGTATGATTGCCGCCGGCCATCTGTTGCTGGACGAACCTGTGGAAGAGATTGTGGCGGCCAGCAACGGCACGGCGCTGGTGCGCACGAAGTGGCATCTGTACCGGGCCGAAGAGATGGGCTTGCGCTGGGTTGCTGTGGAGAATCTCCCCAGCCCGGCCACGGCTCTGGCGGTCAGCCAGACGACGCCGCCCACTTTCTACGTCGGCACTGCTGCCTCCGGTGTGCGCATGAGCCAGGATGGGTTCAACTGGCAGTCGGCCAATACGGGTCTGGGCTTTACCCCCGGCAGCCAACTTTTTGTCAACGACCTGGCCGTGGACCCGGCCCAACCCGGCGTGCTCTACGCCGCCACCAGCCTGATTTTTGGCTCGGCCAATGCCCACACGACACCGGTCGGCGTGGCGATGAGCAGCGACGGCGCGGCCAACTGGGCGGCTTTGGCCCCGCTGAGCGATGTGGCGGTGGCCATGCTGCTGCCGGTGAGCGGCGAGACGGGCGCTGTCTATGCCCTGACCGCGGCCAGCCGCACGCCGTTGGCTCTGGGCAGCGCGCCGCAGATGGCGACAGTCGCCGCGGTTGAAAGCACGCCTGCTGCGCCGAACTTCACCGGTACGCTGGCTTGGGTTCTGGCGGCTTTGGCCGGAATCGGGCTGGCTGTGGTAGGGGTGATGGAATTGCGCCAGCGGGGTGGTGTTGCTGGCAAGCCGGGGATGCCCGTGACGGCCTGAAGAAGTGAGCAGTAATCAGTGAGGTCGGACCCCCGACTTTCTCATCCGAGACGCCT
>JACQGT010000504.1 GCA_016199425.1 Chloroflexota bacterium | reverse complement strand
GATTCCCCAATACCCAATACCCAATACCCAATCCTCCGCGCCAACCTGACGCTGCTTGCCCTACAGATTCCGCCCGGCGATCTCGCCTTCGATCTGGTCTACTGGCCTGACTCTCTGCGTTGGGGTCTTGCCATCACCGGCGGCGCGCTGCTAATTTTGGGTGTTGGCTTCTTCTATCGTAGGGCGGACTGGTAGTCCGCCTACGCCGGGCGGACTACCAGTCCGCCCTACAAATTTCGTAAAGGTGGGGATGTGTGGTATATGAAAAGGATGGACGCAGTGAGAAATGAATCTGAAATGGCCCCCCGCCTATTGAACAAAAGCCGCTGGATTCTGCTGCTGGCGCTCGTATCGGCTGTCGCCGTGGCAACAGCCCTGACTACCAACCTGGGGGTCTATGCCCACGACGCCGCAGCCGAGCATATCCCCCGGGGACTCCTCTTCTCCGGCGCTATCTCCGAAGGCAACCTCTATCCCGCTTGGGTGCAGTTTCTGCACGTGGGGCTGGGCAGCCCTCTCTTCACCTTCCAGCCGCCCCTGCCCTACTACGGCCTGGACCTCTTGGCGCGCTTGGGGCTGGCCCACCCGTTGGGCTGGCGCGTGCTCATCGGCGGAGGGCTGCTGGTTGCATTCCTGGGCGCATTCTCTCTGGCTCACATCACAACGGGCAGGCGCTGGGCGGCCCTGGCCGCGGCTACGGCCTATCTCTATGCGCCCTATGTGCTGCGCAACGCACTGGAACGGGGATCCAACGAAGCCTTTGGGATGTTCCTCTATCCCTGGGTGCTGTGGGGGCTGCTGCGCCTGGCCCAATCCCCGACCGCTGGCCGCTTCGTTGTGGCCGCGCTGATCTGGGCGGCCAGTATCGGTATGCACGTGCTGGCCCCGTTGATGCTGGCCCCGGTGGCTCTGCTGGTGGCTCTTGTGGCCGGCTGGCGCTGGCGCACCGCGACACCCCTGCTGGCGCTGCTGGTCGGCGGCCTGCTGATGAGCGCGGTCTGGTTGCCGATGCTGGAAGAGCAGAGCCACGTCCACATCGAGCGAAATTTCAGCGATGCCACGGCGATCCCCATTGACAACCCCATTCCCCTGGAAAACCTGCTGGCCCTGCCTGCGCTCTATGACACCCAGCGGGACAACAACAATGTGGGCGACCGGATCGGGCTGTTGCAGACGTTCCTCCTTTTTCTCGGCTTGCCTGGCACACTCTATGCCCTCCGGCAACGCCGCTATCGTCTGGCCTTGACGCTGGGGCTGGCGACAGCGGTGGGCCTGACCCTATTCTGGCTTTTTACCGGCTCCTCGAATTTGGTCTGGCAATTGCTCGACCCGCTGTTGCACCGGGTGCAATACCGGACGCGTTTGATGGGCGTGCAGGCTCTGGCCGCGTCTGTGGCCATTGGCGGGGTGGTGGCGCTGGCAACCGCACGCTGGGAAAAAGTTGTCGCTCTGATCCTCACCGCTCTGCTCCTGCTCATCGCCATTCCCTCGCTCTACGTAAACCTGCAACACCGCTTTGGCAGCTTTGAGGATCGCATCACCCGCGAGAATGTGCGCGCCATCGAATGGCAGGGATCGGGCACGGCTCTAACTGCCTTCGGTGAGTTCTTGCCCCGCTGGCGCGAGAAGCCTTTCGATGAGGCGCTCCTGGCCGAGTTGGGCCACGACTTCGATCCCCAGGAGCGACCCCTGGCCCAGCCGCTGCCGGGGGTGCGCGTCCTCTCCGTCCAAGTCACGTCCAGTGCTTGGGATCTGCGTTTGGAAAGCAGTCAAACGGAAACAATTACCCTCTATCTGCTCTATTATCCCCGCTGGAAGGCGTTTCTGGATGACGCGCCGGTGGCGATCCGCCCGCAGGCAGAGACGGGCTACATCCAGTTTGACCTGCCCGCGGGCAGCCATCACCTGGCCGTGCGCTACAACCGCAGCCCTATGCAGTGGGCCGGTGCGATTGTGAGCGGGTTGGTCGCTCTGTTTTTGCTGATCTTCGGCGTCAGAGGGTGGCGGCGAAGAGTGCCCTATCCATCTGGGGTGCGTTCCCTGTCCGCTGGGCAGGAAGCCGCGCCGCCTATCTGGTTGTTGGTGGTTCTGCTCCTTTTGCTTGGGCTGAAGTGGCTGGTCATCGACCCCTCCACGACCCTCTTCCGCTGCCGTTCCACAGCCGAGCGGGTCTGCGGCGCGGGGGCGACGGTGGATGTGGCTTTTGTCGGCGCTCCCAGTCTGGTTGGTTATACACTTGGCGACAATCAGGCCCGGCCCGGTGGGACGGTGCGCGTCGATCTCTTTTGGGAAGGGCAGGCCGATAGTTTCCCGGTGCTCAAGAGCTTCGTCCACATTCGCAACAGCCAGCCGGAGCAGATGGTCAATCCCCGCACGGGCAGCGACATTTGGGCGCAGGAAGATCGGGTGACACCTGGCGGGCTGCCTATCAGAGAGTTCTCGCCTGGAAAGCTTTATCGGGACGAATTTCGTGTCGCGCTGCCGCCAGATATGCCGTTGGGGGAATACTTCCTGGAAGTTGGCTGGTTCAATCCAGAGAGCGGTGAACAGATCGAACCAGTGGGTGAATCTATGGCGCCGCCTCTGCGCGAGTTGTGGCGTTCGGTCCTGCTGCCCTCAATCACCGTGGAGTAGACACTTCAGCCTTATGGCCTATCCCTCATCGACTTCCCAGCAGAATCAGCCGCCCCCCACTCTGCTCCGCCAGGAGCGGCGGCTGGCCGTCGCCATCTTTTTTCTGGCCCTGGCCGTTTACACGCTGACTTATGTCGGCGCGTTCAAGAGCAACGACGAACGGGCGCTCTTTAGCGGTATGGACAGCTTTGTCAAACGGGGCAGCTTTACAGTCAACCAGATTTTCTGGGATTACACGAACGTTGCGATGATCACCGACAGCGGCGAGATGGTGCCCAATTACGAGCCGGGCCAGATGGTGCTGGCGATTCCCTTCTATCTGTGGGGACGGGCATTGGATGGGGCTGTGCAGGGCGCGCTCTTTTTCAATCTCGTCGTCACCGCGGCCTCAGCGGCGCTGGTCTATCTCTGCTTCCTGGAGTTGGGCTACCGGCGATGGGTTGCCCTGCTGAGCAGTTGCCTCTACGCCTTCGCCACCCTGGCCTGGCCCTACAGCCGCACCTTTTTTCGCGAGCCGTTGACCGTTCTCACCTATCTGCTGGCCGTCTATGGGCTGCTGCGCTACCGGCCACCCCAGCCGCGACAGATGGGCTGGCTGGCGCTAACCGGTGCGGCGCTGGGCCTGGCTCTGGTGACCAAACAGATCAGTGTGGCGCTGATCCCCTCGCTGCTGCTTCTGGCCTTTGCCTACGAACACCAGCGCCCGGCCGATCCGGGCAGCAGCCTGGCCCGCCAACGGCTGACGGCGGCTCTGGCCGTTCTGCTGCCCCTGGCCCTGATTCTGATTCTGGAACGGGTCTATCACCAGGCCACATTGGGGGGCGTCGAACTTTTTTCCCGCAATATCATCGAATACACGACCAACCCCCAGCTCTCCCAATCCATACCCGCCCGGATGCTGCGGGGTCTGCTCGGCCTCTCCATCAGCCCCTACAAAGGGCTTTTCTGGTATGCGCCCGCGCTGCTTCTGGGAATCGTCGGCGCGCTCTCTTTCACCCGGCGCTTCCCCTGGGAGGGGCTGGCCTTCCTGCTGATTATCGCCGGCCACTTCCTGGGCTACAGCCGCTACAACTACTGGTCTGGCGGCGTGGCCTGGGGGTCTCGCTATATGCTTCCAGTCATTCCCTTCCTCGTCCTGCTGGCCGCGCCCATCTTCGCTTGGCTTCTCAACGATCCCCCCTCCCACATCTCACATCTCACGCCTTACGTTTCACGTTTCACGTTTCACGCCTCCCGCTTCCCCGTCTGGCTGCTCATCGCCCTCAGCGTCTTCATCCAAATCCTGGGTGTCAGCCTGGACCTGCGCAACTACGAGTTGCGTTTTCTGCTGGACAACGCCAAAATCTGGGGCGGCATCGGCGAAGCCATCGACGCCCTCTATTTACAGCCGGTCTATTCGCCGGTGCTGGGCCACTGGCGTCTGCTGCTCTCTGCAACAGTGCCGCTCGACTTCGCCTGGGTGCAGCTACGCGAGATGGGCAGTTGGGCGCTGCTCCCACTGGGGCTGCTGATTTCGTTGCTCTTTCTGGCCGGGAATCTGGCCGCATGCATCTGGCTGTGGCGGCGTCCCCAACAGGCGGGTCTGTTCGGGTTGGGGCTGGCTGCTCTGTTCGTCGTGACCGGCTCTCTTCTTCTGGGATTCTATCGCCAGGGCGATGCCCGCTTCGATCCCTATGGCGTGGACCGCTTTCTCCGGCCAATGATCGAGCGTCTGGAAGCGGTGGATTGCGGCTGGCAAGGCTGCGACGAAGTGGTCATCGTGCCCGATCCAACCCTGACCGATTACTTCCTCAATTCTATGCGTGCGCCTCTGGTCTGGTATGCTGTCGATAGTGAGCCGCTGGAAAGCGTTCTGCTGGAACAACTCAGCCGCCACTATGCGCGCATCTGGCTGCTCAGGGATCGCAACGCAGCAACCGACGACGCGGAAGGCCGCCGGGGTGTGGAGCGCTATCTGACCGAACACACTTATAAAGTGGACGAGGAACGCTTTGACGATTGGGCCAGGCTGCTGCGTTTTTCCGCGGCGGGCGCAACGCAAATGGAGGTGAAAGCAGAGCAAATTCTGGGCGATATGGCCCTGGCCCAGATCACTCTCGGCATCGAGCGGCGGGGCGGGGCCGCGCCGTCCGTTACCGACGCCGTGCGGGTCAAGGCGGGCGACACTCTGCAAATTGGTCTGCGCTGGCGGGCGCTCCAGACGCCCGCGGGCAACTACACAGTTTTTATCCAGCTATTGGACGCCAGCGGGCGCGTCGTTGCCCAACGGGATCGCTGGCCGGGGGATGGTTT
>JACQGT010000564.1 GCA_016199425.1 Chloroflexota bacterium | reverse complement strand
GGTAATCCGCCCGGCGCCGGGCGGATTACCAATCCGCCCTACAGTTATACACAGGATATTCCTCCGTGGAACACCCCCACCCAATCCGCTTCGGCTATTGCCTGCCCATCTTCGCCGCCCCCGGCGGACGGCTCTTCCGCACGCCCAACTATCCGCGACTGGACGCGTCCGTCACCTTGCGCAGCGGCCAACGCGCCGAGGAGTTGGGCTTCGATGACCTGTGGGTGGCGGATCATTTGATGTTGGGCAAAGACAACGCCATTCTGGAAGGCTGGACGACGATCTCCGCCCTGGCTGGCTGCACGCGGCGGGCGCGGCTGGGGCTGATCCACCAGGCCCATTTTTTCCGCCAGCCGGCGCTGGCCGCCAAAATGATGGCGACGCTGGACCAGATCAGCGGCGGGCGTTTCATCTTTTTTGCAGACCCCGCCTTTGGCGCAGCCGAACATCTGGCCTACGATCTGCCCTATCCCGCAGATCAGGCCGAGCGCATCGCCCGCACAGTGGAGGGGGTGGAGTTGGCCCTGACTCTCTGGCGTTCCGCCGAGCCGGTCACATTTGACGGCCAGTTCTACCGGGTGGAGAATGCCACCTGCACGCCTCTGCCTGCGCAGCAGCCCCACCCGCCCGTCTGGTTCGGCGAGAGCCATCCCGATACCCTGGCCGCCTGCGCCCGCCTGGGCCAGGGCTGGAACAGCGTGCCAGTGGGATTGGCCGAGATGGAGAAGCGGCTGGCTGCTCTCTCCGATGCTTGCGCCGCGGTGGGGCGGGACGTGGCCGAGATCACCCGCAGCTACGAGACGCAGATTCTCGTCGCGCCGGATCGGAACAGCCTGCGCCAGAAGTTGCAGGCGATGGCGGACCTGACGCCGGATGCGCCGCCCTCCGCCGAACTGGCGGCCTATCTCTCCGGCGCAACCGACGCCCTGCCGGAAAGTTTGACCCGGGGCTATCTGCTGGGCACAGCGGATGAAGTGACCGCCCAGATGCAGGCGTATGTGGACGCGGGCGTCAACCACTTTATGCTCTGGTTTATGGATGCGCCGGAGGAGGAGGGGATGGAATTGTTTATGGGGGAAGTAGCGGGAAGACTTCGATGATGGGATGATGAGATGATGGACGACGTGTCCATCATCTCATCATCCCATCATCCCAACTCGAGAGGAATAGGGATGAACCTCGGACTCACAAATCAGGTCGCCGTCGTCGTGGGCGGGGCCAACGGCATCGGCAAAGCCATTGCCCACTCTTTCGCCGCGGAGGGGGCGGCTGTGGCGGTGGTGGATCGCAGCCCGGAGGTGTTGGCTGTGGCTTCTGAACTCGGCACCGGCACTCTTCCGGTTGTGGTGGACGTGACCGATTACGCCGCGCTGCAAGCCGCCGCGACCCGCATCGAAAGCGAACTCGGCCCGGTGGCCCACGTCGTCTTTACCGTCGGCATCGATTCGGGCAAGGGCGGCTTTCCCTTCTGGAATCTCCACCCGGACGACTGGCCGAGGGTCTACGCCGTGAATGTGCAGGGCGCGGTCAACACCGCCCACGCCTTCTACGCCCCGATGATCGAGCGTCGCCACGGCACATTCCTCTTCTTTTCGTCCGTAGCCGGGCAGATCGGCTCCCAGACGGACCCACCCTACAGCGCGTCAAAGGCGGCGATTATCAACTTTACCCAATGCGCGGCCAAAGATTTCGCCCCCTACAACATCCGGGCCAACGCCATCGCTCCCGGAATGGTCCACACGCCGCTACAACAGAAGGTCTACGCCCTGGCCACGGCCCACCTGCCCGCTGACGAACGTCCCAGCTACGACGAGTGGTGCGACACAAAAATCAAGCGGCTGGCCCCTCTGGGCCGGATGGTGGACCCGGAAGAGATCGGCAGCCTGACCGTCTTCCTGGCCTCGGAGCACGCCCGCAACATCACCGGCCAGGTGCTGAATGTGGACGGGGGCTGGGTGATGCACTGGTGAAATGAGTTTCGCGTCTTCTACAGTGTATACCCCGAACAGAAAGAAGTCCACATTCTGGCGGTAGGACGAAAAGTACGAGACCGGTTGTTTCTCTACGGGAAGGAGATAGAGCTATGAATATCGCTCCATTAGGTGAAGTCAAGGCGAAATTTAGCGCTTATATTAAGAAAGTCCAAGAAGGACCGGTTATCGTGACAAAGAACGGTAAGCCGGTCGTTCTGATGCTGCAAATTAAAGACGATGATGATTTAGAATGTTTGTTACTGGCGCATTCGCCTGCTTTTCAGGCTCTATTGGATAAAGCAGAAAAGCGTATCCAAGAGACAGGCGGATTGAGCCACGAAGAAGTATGGGGGAAAGTGAGCGTCGAAACGAATTGAAGACCTGACATGAACTGGTAGGAGACAGGTTTCCATATCAAGAAGATAGCGAGGGATATCTTGATGACGCAAGAGGTAGAACGTAATAGTGGCGGTTTGCCGATCCGTGCGTTAGGCAAAACCGGGCTAAAGGTGTCGATCATCGGCTTTGGCGGCGGTCACTTTGTCCGGCCAACTCTTGACGAACAGGCTTCGGTGCGTCTGGTCCACGCGGCCATTGACGCGGGTGTAGACTTTATGGACACGGCCTGGGAGTATCACAACGGCGAATCCGAGCGTCGTATGGGGATCGCTCTCAAAGATCGCCGGGACAAAGTGACGCTGATGACCAAAGTCTGCGCACGCGATCGCAAGACCGCTGACGAACAGTTGCACGACAGTTTACGTCGTTTGCAAACCGATGTGATCGACGTCTGGCAGTTCCACGAAGTCAACTACGACAACGATCCGGAGTGGATTTTCCGGGCGGAGGGGGCCGCCGAGGCGGCGCTGGCAGCGCGGCAGGCGGGCAAGATACGCTTCATCGGTTTCACCGGCCACAAGAGTCCGCATATTTTGCAGAAGATGTTGGACCAGGATTTTGCCTGGGACACCTGCCAGTTTCCAGTAAACATTCCCGACGCCCACTACCGCAGTTTTCAACGGGAGCTCCTGCCAGAGGTGAATCGCCGGGGCATCGGGGTAATTGCTATGAAGAGCCTGGGCGGGGCCGGTCAGATGATCACAAAACTCGGCCTGACCGCGCAGCAGTGCCGCCAGTATACTCTTACCCAGTCGGTCAGCACGCTTGTGTGTGGCATCGAATCGATGCAGAATTTGCAGCAGGACGTGGAGATCGCGCGCTCGTTTACGCCTATGTCCGAAGCAGAGCAACAACGGCTGCTGGCCGCCGTCTATGAAGAAGCCACCGATGGCCGCCACGAGTGGTTCAAAAGCAGCCAGCGTTTCGATTCCCAGTACCACCGGGACCAGCACGGATTTATGCCCGTTGGCTAAGACTACTTTCCGAAAAGGAATTCTCATGAAGGTCACTGAACATTTGGTTGAGTTTCAGCGCGTATTGCATTGACGCGAGATTTACCGAGAATTTCCATAAGGCTCGAAACTGGTGCCTGGGGACTCTTCTCCAGGGCTTTACCGTCATAAAGAATAGGAGAAAAATCAGTGGCAGAAAATCCCCCCGTGGACAGCGAACAGTGGCTGCACGTCTACGAACAGATGTATAAGATTCGCGCCTTCGAGACGGCGACGAATGAACTCTATTTAAGCGCCAAAATGCCCGGTCTGGCCCATCTCTACATCGGCGAGGAGGCGGTGGCCGTGGGCGTCTGCG
>JACQGT010000494.1 GCA_016199425.1 Chloroflexota bacterium | reverse complement strand
GGTCAGTGAGCAGTCAATGTCATCAAGTTAAGCGTGGAGGGAGCATCCTCAGATGCGGGTCCACAGCGGTAGAGCCGCATCTGAGGATGCTCCCTCCACAGCAAATTAGTGAGCAGTTATCAGTGAGCAGTGAAGCCAGGTCACTGGTAACTGCTCACTGCCCTGAAAAAATAGAACACGGATAACAGAATTTACGGATTTGCTTTTTCGTCCCCCGTGGCGCACGACGGCGCATGAGGAACTGATGACTAAAACAGGAACTTATTTCTTGACAAGTCCTTAGGGCAGGGGCGTGGGAGTGGGTATGCGCGGTTCGAGATACCAGACGTGCATCGCTTCACGGGGACAGCGCGGCGGATCGCCCCTCATTGGCCCGATACAGCCGCGCTCTTTATAGACCTCGCCCTCGACTACTTGGCCGCAATGGGCAACCACATCGACTTCTGGGGCCAGATCAGCCGCTGTGACCAGATCGAGCACCCAATAGGCCTGATCTCCATACTCCACACAGGCCACGGGGGAGCGTCTGATTAGAAGGGGTGAGAGCAGATCGGGCAATATCTCCAGGGGTGGGTTCAATTCGGCGGGAAGCACAAACCCATCGGCCCCGATGTCCCCATTGTGCAGGGCTAGCCCCGCATTGTAGTTGTCGCGCATCGCGCTCAATGAACCGATTGAGTAGCTTTCAGACGCGCCAATTCCGGCCAGCACATTGCGGATCTCCTCTGGGCTGGCCTGATAGACGGGAACGTAGAGGACAAGCGGGGATGTTGCCTCCACTGTGCGGAAGGTCGCCTGGGGCGGCGCAGGCGCGGTGCAGGCGAGAAGCAGCAGACCAACCAGAGCGCAAACCCACAGAGACCGGTGTATGGGTCGGTTGGCAAACAGAAATTGTGGCATAGAAATCTCCTTGTGTAGAGACAGAAACGGAATGGAAACCCAAGCCCAGGTCCAGGAATTTTACAGACAGAGCGCAACCCGCTATGCCCGTTATTGGCTGAAATTTCTGGGCAGCCAGAAGCAGAACGACGGAACCCTGGACCGGGAGCTGGAGAATATCTTTGCCGCCTTCGCCCTGGCCCAGGAAGACAACCTGCACGGGATACTCGTCCAGGGTGTAGAGCGCGTGTACCCCTACTGTGAAGCCAGAGGGCTGTACGCACAAATTCGGCGCGAGCTTCTGCGCGCCCGGCAGGCCGCAGAATCCCTGGCAGACCCCGCCGCCCTGGCCCGCAACGCGCTCTTCCGGGGCCGAATTGCCATGCGCCAGGAAGAGTTCGACGAGGCAGAAGCCGCCTGGCGCAGTGGGCTGGAATGGGCGCAGGAGATCACGGATCGCGGTTTGGTCTGCGCGCTAGAGACGGAACTGGGCGTGCTGGCAACGGAACGTCGCAACTACAGTCAAGCGGAAACCCATCTGCACTGGGCGTTGGCGTTGGCCCAGGAGATCGGCGCAACAGAGCAGATATGTGTGATTCTGGGCGAACTCTGCCGGGCTGCCTTCTTTCAAGGCCAGTTGGAGCAGGCCGAAAGCTATTGCCGGCAAGCCCTCCCCCTGGCAATCACCCACGGCTACACCCACCGCACCACCGGCCTTCTGGTCTATCTGGGCATCATCGAAGAGGCCCGGGGCAATCTGGCCGAAGCCCGCCGCCATTGGGAGGAAGGGTTGGCCCTGGCCCGGCAGGTGGGCAATCTGGCCCGCATCAGCAATCTGTTGGTCAATCTGGGTATGCTCGCCAACGAGACCGGCGCTTGGGAAGAGGCCGAAACGTACCTGAGCGAAGGGCTGGAGGTGGCTCGCCGCCTGGGCCAAAGCCCGGAAATCAGCCACCTGCTCACCGATTTAGGTATCCTCTACAGCCAACAGGGCAAGCGTCAACAGGCCGAAGCGTGTCTGGCCGAAAGCCTGCAACTGGCCCGCACGATGCAGAACCCGACGCTGCTGACCTACAACCTTCTTAAGCAGGGTGACTTTTTCCTGGCCCAGCAAGAATGGCAGCGAGCCGAAGAGTGTTTTGTCGAATGCACAGCATTGCAGAGTTCCCCCAACGAGCGGGATCAGGAAAAGGTCGCGTCGGCTTTTTGGGGGCTGGCCCAGGTTGAATATGCGCGCCACAACTTCCCCAATGCCCAACGCGCAGCAGAGCAGAGCCTGGCGATCTTTGAAAGAATCGGCCATCACCAGGCCGGCCAGGTACGGGAATGGCTCAAGAAAATCTACCACAGAGACACAGGGGACACTGAGTCTCACGGAGGAAAAGGAGAGATGAGAAGCCTTCTCTGTTCTCAGTGACTCAGTGATGGATGTCTGGCAAGTACAACGAAAACGCCGGCGCAGGTGCTGCTGTGTCAACCGCCAGGGTGATGGCGTAGATACGGCCGCTCGCTGTGCGTTCGGGATTGCTGATAGTGTGCACAACCTGACCGGTCGCCACGTCGATTACCCGCACATCCTCCGGCTGCTGCCCCGGCGGGCTGCCCGCGTACAGATGATTTGCCGCCGGGTCATACTCCACCGCTACAGTGACCGCGTCCAGCGGGATGAAGCTCAGCCGATCCCCTGTCGCGCTATCCACGACATCGATCCCTGGACTGCCCCCGGTTTTGTCGGGGGGAGAGGGGATGAAGAGGCGACGCTGCACCGGGTCAAAGGCCAGCGAGGGAATGATGCCTCTGCTTGTCCGCGTGGGGTCGAGTTGACGAATTCTGTTTCCGGTTTGCGCATCGACCACATCGATCAGATTGGGGTTTTGCAGATTCGGATCCGGGGGCACGGCCACGTAAAGCTCATCGCGCACCAGATCGTAGGCAAGCCCTTTGATCGGACCCTGGGCAGAGCGGTCGGGGGTGACGGCGCGGATGAACGCGCCGGTAGCTGCGTTTGTCACGTCCACCACTGCCGGGCGCACCGGCGGCGCGCTGGGCACGAAAAGTTCG
Organism: Chloroflexota bacterium; assembly: GCA_016199425.1. Taxonomy (GTDB): domain Bacteria; phylum Chloroflexota; class Anaerolineae; order Caldilineales; family Caldilineaceae; genus JACQGT01. Next base: position 1,212 of record JACQGT010000494.1, on the reverse strand, counting down.
TGGGTGGTGGGGTTGTAGGTCAGGGTGCAGATGTCGTTGTTTGTCCCGGTGGGGTCCAGGGCGGAGCGCGCCGGCACGAAGGTCTCCTGCCGGGAACCGTTCAACGGGCTGAGCAGGTCCAGGGCGGGGTTGGCCTGGCCCGGCGGATGGGCCATATAGAGGGGATCAGAACCCTGGGCGGCAATTTTGGAACGCCTTGTGAGCCAGCTCAACTGGAAGCTCCGCACAGTGTCCTGATCGGGCAGGCACTCCTCGAGAGGGGGCGGCGTCGGCGTGGGGCTGGGTTCGCCGATCGGGGTGGGCGTGGTCGTTGGGCTGGGCGTGATCGTCGAAGTAGGTGTGGCTGAAGCAGTAGGCGTGGCGGTTGGCGTTGGCGTCGAGGTGGCCTCCCCTGCGCGCGGGAAACAGGCGGAAAATTCGGAAGTGTTGCCGTCTGGGTCGGTGGCCGTCGCCGTAAACATCTGGTCCTGGGCAACGTCTGCGCCAAAACTGAAAGTGGCGTCGCCATTGCCGTCGGTGGTCACAGCATCCGAACCGAGATACGTTCTCCCCTCCCCATTGCCAGACGGGTCACACCCGGGGCTGGCAAAGAAGTCCAGTTGGAAAGTAGTGTCCGCGGTGCTGTTGAGTGTGCCCTGAATGGTGACGCTCCGGCCTGATGTAACGCTCGTGATCACGGGAAAATTTTGCAGATGATTGGCGTCAAAACTGCCATCCCCGTCGCCGGTATCGTTGGCGGTCACGCCATCGTTTTTCAGGTCGATCCCCAATCCCGCGTTGTCGAAAATGCTGTTGCCGCGTATGGCGTTGGCCTGCCCGCTGAGCACTGCGATACCGTCTCCACCGTTGAAGGCAATGTCGTTGGCCTGCCCCAGGTCGATCCCGCCAATCCTATTGTCAGAACCGGTGATGGCAATGCCATGCCCGCCGTTGCCAAGCGGACTGGTGTTATCCCCCTGGATGCCAATGCCATTGTTCTGAATCACATTGCTGCTCGTATTGTTGCTGAGTTTCACCCCGTCCTGGTTATTGCCGGAAATGAGATTCGCCAGAATCCGGTTGCCGGCGCCGCCGCTGACCAAAATGCCGTTTCGGGTATTGCCCAGATCTGCGCTCTGGTTGGCATCGACGCCGATGTCATTGCGCTGGATCAGGGTGTTGGAGGCCCCCGAAAGGGAGACGCCCTCCTGTTCGTTGCCGGAGATCAGGTTG
>JACQGT010000493.1 GCA_016199425.1 Chloroflexota bacterium | reverse complement strand
TCCCCACCGCGGCCAGAATGCCAAATAACAGCGCCCCCACGGCCAGCGGCCACCCGGCCAGAAAAGCCAGCACAATCCCCGGCAAAATGGCGTGGGAGAGCGCATCCCCAAAGAAGGCCATCCCCTGCAAAATCACATACACCCCCAACACCGAACAGACCACACCTACCATCAGGCTGGCCAGCAGCGCCCGCCACATAAAGGGGTAGGAGAGGGGGGAAAGAAACCACTCGATGAGAGCCATACGCACTACCCCACCAACTCCAACCCCTCCCCCATCTCCGCGTCGCTGCAACACTCATCGGCCAGGGCGACGGTGGCGTCGGCGGTGGGGAGGATGTGCAGATGGCTGCCGTAGGCCCGGCTGAGCATCTGGCTGGTCATCAGTTGGCTGGGCGGGCCGTCGGCGATGAGGCGACAGTTGAGGAGGAGGATGCGGTCGTACATCTGGCTGGCCTGACCCAAATCGTGGGTGGCGACAAGAATGCCGATCCCCCGGGCGCTCAGCCCTTCCAGAATCTCCAACACAGCCTGCTGGCTGGGCGTATCCAGGCCAGTGAGGGGTTCGTCCAGGAGCAGCACTTCGGCCTCCTGGGCCAGGGCGCGGGCCAGGAAGACCCGCTGCTGCTGGCCGCCGGAAAGCTCGCCGATCTGCTGACGGGCCAAACCGTCAGCCTGGGCTTCGGCCAGGGCCTGCTCCACCTTCTGCCGGTCGATCCGCCCTGGACGGCGCAGGAGACCGATGCGGGCGGTGCGTCCCATCATCACCACATCCCAGACAGTGGCGGGGAAGCGCCAGTCGATTTTGCTGCGCTGGGGCACATAACCGATGCACGTGTGCTCGGCGGGGCCGCTGCCGTAGATGCGCACTTTACCCGCGGACGGTTTGACTGTCCCGACAATCACATTGAAAAGAGTGCTCTTGCCCGCGCCGTTCGGTCCGACGACGGCGACCCGTTCCCCCCGGCGCAGTTGAAACGACACATCCTCCAGTGCGGGCCGATCCGCATAGGCCACGCTCACCCGCTCCAGTTCGATGGTGGGGGCGTTGTGCCAGTGTTCGGGTGGGCGACGAAAGAAAGTAGGCATGGCGGATGGGATTGGGCTACGGATGGACACGAATAACAACGGATAAAGACAAAAGCAACTGAGAACGAGTCTCAGTTGCCTTTACAGTTTATCTGGGCTTGCGTCTGCTGTCAATTTGTGAGAAGCGCGCGGGCGTAGCTCAGTTTCGGGGCGCTCGATTCCGGGAATGGACCTCTACCAGTCTGTTAGCGAGAAATCCCCCGGTCCATTCCTGGAATCAGAATCCTTCACCCCCAACCTGCCACTTTCCACTTGCAACTCCTACGCCCTGCGCCAGTTGAACCAGGCCGAGAAGAGCTTCCCTACTGTGGGCGTCAGCCGCGTGCGGTTGTAGAGATCGCCTACCCGGCGAATGCTGCCGGCCACTGTGGGGTAGGGGTGGATGGTATCGACGATAGCCTTCAGTCCCAGATTGTGGGTCATGGCCAGGGTCAGCTCGCTGATGATTTCCCCGGCGTGGGGGGCTACAATCGTCGCGCCCACAATTTTGTCGCCGCCTTTTTGGGTATGCACCTTCACAAAACCTTCGATTTCGCCGTCGGCCAGCGCCCGGTCGGACTCGTCTAATTGGACGCAGTAGGTGTCGATTTCAATGCCCTTCCCTTCGGCTTCGTGGGCATAGAGACCCACGTGGGCGATCTCCGGGTCTGTGAAAGTGGCCCAGGGGATGACCAGATCGCTGAACTTCTTTTTGGGGCCGGGGAAGAGCGCGTTTTGCAGGACAATGCGCGCCGAGGCGTCGGCGGTGTGGGTGAACTGGTATTTGAGCGCCACATCCCCCGCCGCGTACATGTCCGAGTTGGTGGTTTGCAACGTATCGTCCACCACAACGCCTTTACGGGTGTACTCCACGCCCGCCGCCTCCAGATTGAGAGAATCCACGTTGGGCGTGCGCCCCGCGCCCAGCAGAATCTCGTCCACTTCCACCTCGTGAACCTCCCCGTTCTGTTCGTAAAGAAGACACTTCACCCCGCTAACCGCCCGCACCTTCTGAATTTTCACGTCCAGCAGCATCGCCACCCCATCCTTTGCCAGAGAATCGGCCACAATCTGGGCCGCGTCTTTGTCCTCCCGGATGAGAATCTGGGGCGCAACCTCCAGAAGCGTTACCTGTGTGCCCAGGCGCTGAAAGGTCTGGGCCAGCTCGCAGCCGATGGGGCCGGCGCCGATAATTGCCAGACGGCGGGGCTGTTCGGTGAGTTGGAAGACGGTTTCGTTGGTCAGGTAGCCCGCCTCGGCCAACCCTTCGATGGGAAGTTTGGCGGCCCGTGAGCCAGTGGCGATGATGGCTTTGGTGAAGCGCAGCTTCTGACCGTCCACTTCCAGGTAGTTGGGGCCGGTGAACTGGGCCGCGCCAAAGAAAACGTCGATGCCCAGGTCGGTGAAACGCTGGGCCGAGTCGTGCTTGCTCAGGTGGGCGCGCACCCGGCGCACGCGGCGCATGACCGCGGCGAAATCGACCCGGGGCGGGCTGTCCAGATGGATACCGTAGCGTTCGGCCCGGGCCATCTCCCCCATCACTCTGGCCGAGCGGATGAGCGTCTTGGAGGGAACGCAGCCGGTGTTCAGGCAGTCGCCGCCCAGGATGTCCCGCTCGATCAGCGCCACCCGTGCGCCCATCCCCGCCGCGCCCACCGCGGCCACCAGCCCGGCCGAGCCGCCGCCGATGACGACGAGATTGTAGCCATCCGCAGCGGTGGGGTTGACCCATTCGGGCGGATGGCCGTTGGCAAGCAGTTGCGCGTTGAGTTCGTCGGCGGGGTGAAGGACGGGTGGGGTATGGCTGGGCATGACGGCGGCTCCTGTTGGGCAGTGAACAGTGATCAGTAATCAGTATCGGGCGGCCACGCGAGCCACTGATGACTGTTCACTGATGACTGTTCACTCTAACGACAGGAGCGCAGCGAGGCAGTAACGGGGCTTACCCGGCAGCGCCAACCGGGTACACCGCGCACGCGGGGCAGCGCCCGTGAAATTCCAAGAGGTGGCTGTCGATCTGGAAGCCGAAGCGCTCTTGCAGGTCGTGGATCATCTCCTCGGCCATACATTCGTCGAACTCGACCATCTGGCCGCAGCCGGTGCAGACCAGGTGGTGGTGGCCGCCCTCGGCGCGGATGAAGTAGACGCCGCCGTCGCCCAGATAGATGGGGCGCAGTACGCCCAGTTCGGTGAGCAGTTCCAGAGTGCGGTAGACGGTCGCCCGGCCAATCTGGGGCGCGTGGGTTTTGGCCTCGTCCAGAACCAGAGCGGGGGTCAGGTGGGCGTGGCTGGTCTCGACCACAGCCAGCACAGCCAGCCGGGCCGGGGTGAGCCGGTAGCCGGCGGCGCGCAGGCGGGTGGTTAAGGGGGAGGTAGGGTTCACAGATAGATGCCCTCTGACAAAAAACGTGAAGCGTGAAATGTGAGAGAAGTGGCACAATTCACACTTCACGTTTCTGTTCTGTATTGTACGCTGAAGTGAGCGCTTTGCCGAATTGGTGGCGACAGCGACTCTGCGGTCCTTTTCTGCCCATAGCGTAGACTTTGTGGAGGTAGGGCTTATCAGTTCTCAAACGAGGTGGGAACAGGGAGGTGATAGAATCGAAAGAGATGTGGAGATGTAGAAACAGAG
>JACQGT010000512.1 GCA_016199425.1 Chloroflexota bacterium | reverse complement strand
TGGAACTCGTCGGCGTCCACTGGCTCGATCCCTGCCTGCAGCGCGTGGCGGAAGACGGCTTGGGCCAGAGGATGCTCCGAGAACAACTCGACAGAGGCGGCCAGACGCAGTAGCTCTGTCTCCCGTTCCGCCCCCGCGAGCAGGACCTCTACCACCTGGGGCTTGCCGACGGTCAGCGTCCCTGTCTTGTCCAGCAGGATCGTGTCGATCTGGCGCAGTACCTGAAAGGCCGCGCCGGAGCGCATGAGAATGCCCCGCTGCGCGGCCTCGCCGCCGCCCCGAATCATTGCCAGGGGTGTGGCCATGCCCAGCGCACACGGGTAGCCCATCACAAAGACGGCCAGAGCTGCAAAGATGGCCCGGGCCACGTCGATGCGTCCCGTCAACAGCCATGCACCGCCGCTCCAGATCAGCAGCCCCGCGGCGGCAAAGGCAATCACCGCTGGTACATAGAACTGGAGTACCCGGTCCACCACTTGCAGAATATTCGGTTTCAGCGCCCGGGCCTCTTCGATGGAACGGGCCACCTGTTGCAGGAAACTCTGCGCGCCCACGCGGGTGACCTCCACCACCAGCGCGCCGGTCTGGTTGATGGCGCCGCCGATGACTGCGCTGCCGGGCTGTTTGTCCACAGGCAAGGACTCGCCGGTGACGATGCTTTCGTCCACACTGGAGACGCCCTCGCGCACGATGCCGTCCACGGGGATGCGCTCGCCGGGGCGCACCCGCACCCGGTCGCCCACCTGCACCGCGGCCACGGGCACCTCTTCTTCCTGTCCGTCGCGCAGCACCCAGGCTGTGTCCGGTTGCAGGGCCAGCAGGCGGCGCACAGCCTGGGAAGCCCGGGTGCGCACCAGCAGAGAAACGTAGCCCGAGAGGATGTGATAGCTGGTGATGAAAACCGCGACGCCGAAAAAGTCGCCCACGGGGAAGCGGGCCAGGATGGGTGCATTGACCCATTGGCCCAAGAAGCCGAGCAGACCGCCGAGCAGCCCGGCGAATGCGCCCAATTCCAACAACACGTGCTGGTTCAGAATGCCCCGGCGCAGGGAGTGGTAGGCCATCGAGAGAATCGTCCCGCCCGGCCCGAAGATTGTCACCAGAGCCAGGGCAAGCATCACCCATTGCAGCCAACGTTCTGTCGCCCCCAGCCACATGGGGATCATCACGGCCATCGAAATAGCGACCAGCAGACCGGTGACGCGCAGGCGTTGGCCTTCCTGCCGCAAATCCTCGGCCTGTTGCTCATAGGCCCGCACTTTGTCCGGGTCGCGGATGGTGTAGCCCAGACTGCGCAGAACGCCGATCAGTTCTTCCGAGGTGCGCCGGGCCGGGTCATATTGGATGAGGGCGTCTTCGTGGGCCAGACTGACGTTGACAGAAGTCACGCCTTCCATACGGCCTACCGCCCGTTCAATCGTCGCCGTGCAGAAAGAGCAGCTCATACCGCCCACTTGTACCTGAAGTTTGGCTACGGTCATTGTTCTATCACCTGTCTTATACGCTGTAGCGGCCAGCCGCCGACAGCCAGAGTTCGGCGATGCCAAGCACAATCAAAAAGCCACCGCCGGCCAGAAAGAAGAGAGTGCGCCGCCGCCGGGCCACATCCACCAGCCAGTGGGCCGTGCGGTCGGTCAGGGCCGCCAGCAGCAGGGGCAGGCTGAGGCTGACGCCAAAGAGAAAGAGCACGACCGCGCCGCTCCACCAGTTGCCCACCAGCACAGTGCGGGCCAGCAGGGCCAGGACAAATGGCCCGATGCAGGCGGTGATGTCCAGCCCGAAGAGCGCGCCCAGCCCGGCCACGCCCAGAGAGGGCGACGGCGCCCGATTGCCGGCCAGGCTGAAGCCGGGCAGGGGAAAGGGGCGCAAGGAATGGACGATAAAAAGAGCGCCCAGCAGAATCATCCCGGTATTTACCGTCACCTGAAAACGCCAGGCAAAGCCTTGCACCGCCTGGCCCAGTAGACCAAAGGCCAGTCCCAGAAGGGTGAGCAGAGCGGCCCGGGACCCGGCAAAGATGGCCCATTCTTGCAGGCGACGGGCGCGGCTCTTGCCCAGAACGGTGCCCAGAAAGACGGCGTTGACGCCCAGAGCGCAGGGTGTAAACGCGCCGGCGATGCCCAGCACGATCGGCGCGAGGAAGAGAGGCAGAATCTGGCTCATGCGGGCTGCACCTGGTAACCGATCCAGTCCAGTTGGGACTGTAGCTGCTTCACTGTCACCGCGGCGGAATCCATCACGACGCGGATCTCCTGGGTGTGGTAGTCCGCGTCCACCTGTTGCACGCCGGGCAACTGGTGCAGGGCAAACTGGACACTGCGGGCGCAGCCGCCGCAGTGCATTGTCTGTTCACCCGTGACGCGTAAGACTTTGGCTTCAATGCTCATTTTTCGCTCCTCTGGGTTGAATAATGGCTTTCAATCAGGTGGCACACACAGTTTTTGGCTTCAACAGCGGCCAAAGGAATCTCTTCGGCTGCGGCCTGGAGTTGGCGCAACTCGGCTTTCATCTGGGCCAGCGCGGCCATACGCCGGTCGATCTCGGCCAGCTTGCCGTCGATCTGTCCCAACACATAGGCGCAGGGCGTTTCGCCCCGCTCCCGAAAGGCCAGAATCTCCCGGATTTCGTCCAGGCTGAAGTCCAGCGATCTGGCCCGGACAACGAAATGCACGCGGTCCATATCGTCTGCCCGGTAGGCCCGATAGCCGTTGTCGGCCCGCTGGGCAGGGGGCAAAATGCCGATCTTTTCGTAATAGCGGATGGTGGGCGGGCTGACGCCGGTCTGCTCGGCCAGGTCACAAATGCGCATGGGCGGCTCCTCGGATTGGTTGGACATGCCCGTCAGTATAAACCTTAAAGTTACTTCAATGTCAAGGGGCAAAATTGGGCAATTAGGCTCAGGTTCTTATGCTTTGGCGAGTAGTTTTTGAGCCGAGGCGACGACGGCCTCGGTGGTGATACCGAACTTTTGGTACAGCACGCTGGCCGGGGCGCTGGCACCGAAGCCGGCCATGCCGACCACCGCGCCGTCCAGCCCGCCGTAGCGCTCCCAGCCCAGTTTGATGGCCGCTTCCACGGCCACCCTGGCCCGCACAGCCGATGGCAACACGCTTTCCCGATAGTCGTCTGGCTGACGGTCGAACAGTTCCCAACTGGGCATGGACACCACACGTGCTCTGATGCCCTCGGTGGCCAAAGTCTTACCCGCGGTCAGGGCGAACTGCGTTTCAGAGCCGCTGCCGATCAGGATCACCTGCGGCTGGCCCGCGCCGGACTGCCAGAGAATGTACGCACTCCGCTGCAAGCCCCTGGCCTGCGCGCCGTCGTCGGCGCTGAGCAGGGGCAGGGTCTGGCGTGAGAAGATCAGCGCGCCGGGGCCGCCGCTGTTGCGCAGCGCGGCCCGCCAGGCTTCAACCGTCTCGTGGGCGTCGCCGGGGCACTGGCTGCGCAGCCCGCTGGTCAACCTCTCCCAGGCCTGCCAGAACTGCCACAACATTGACACGAAGACACAAAGAAGAGAGGGCGACCGTTGCGCCGGTCGCCCTCTCTTGATTGGTGAGTTTTGTAGTCAACTGTACGCAATACGTCGACCTACCTTCAACCACCGGACGACGAAGAATCGTCGAACTTTCTCACGTTTCACGCCTCACGTTTCACGGCGTCCCCGACGTATCCCGCCCCGGTATCGGCGTCCCCGGCCCCACCAAAAAGACGGCGCTCCAGGGCTGGTAGACCGAGACAAGTTTGTCCACCCGGCTCTCGCCGTTCTCCACAATCGTGCGTTCGACGGTGACGGTCAGCCCCTGCTTGGCCGTCTCCACCTGTTTGATCTGGCCGGGGGCCAGGCTCTCATCCTCCTGGTAGACCGGCTCACCGACCTCCACTACATCGCTGATAACAGGCTCGGTGATGGTCACCTGGCGGTTGGGCTTTGTGCCGTAGTAGAGGAAACTGATGGTCCCGTTGGCGCTGTTGACCACCGGCTGGACGAGCAGATAGGCGCTGGTGTCGTTGCGGAATTTGAAGTCTACCGACGGTGTGTAGATGGTGGCGTCCATCCCCGGCTCGCCATACCAACTGACCACATAGCCGTGGTTGTAGCGCTCCACAATCGGAAAACCGCCCAGAAAAGCCGAGCGGAAAGCAGTCGTGCTCACCTGGCAGACGCCGCCGCCCACGCCGACGGCGGTGCGGTCGCCCCAGATGATCAGGGAATCTTCAAAGCCGTTGGCCGCGCTCACATCCTGCACAATCGAATTGAAGCTGAAAATGCCGTTGGGCGGGATGACAATGCCCTCAAACTTCTCCGCCGCCACTTCGATATTGTGGATGCGGTCCCGGCTGCTCCCCGCAAAATAAGTTGTGCTGTTGGCGACCAGTTCCTGGATACCCATTTCGTCGATGCGATTGGAATCGACTTTGGGTGCAACGACATCTACAGAGAGTTGGGCCTGGCTCTGGCCGCTTGTCAACGCGCGCTGAATCGTAGCTGTCGTCTCCTTAACATTCAGTTGCCGTCCTGAGAGGCTGGGCTGGAGCACCACCGGCCTGCCCGCATTCACATCAAAGCGCAGGCGGGCGTCCTGGGCAGGGATGTAAATCTCCTCGGCCCAGCGCTCCGCCAACTCGCGCAGCGCGGCCTCATTGACCCATCCGCCTACCCCGTTGGGTAGTAGCCGCTGCTGGGTAGCCGGATCCAGGGCGAAGACCAGACCGGAGGCTTCATCGCGCACAACGAGGGGGAGAGCCGGGGAGATGGCTGTTGCGTTTGCGGTCGAGCTGCTCTGCGCATCCGGCGGGGTGACGGTGTAGGTTTGCAGGGCCACGCTGCGTCTGTCCCCGGCCTGTAAACGGGCCAGGACCAGACGGGCGCTGGCGTCCACATCCACGTCCACGCCGGAAGCCGAGGGCAGGATCAGATCGCCAACTGTCATCTCGGCCCGCCCGGGACGGCGCACATCTGCGGCAATCTGGCTGAGGGCGTAGCGGACGGTTGCCTCGTCAAAATGTGTTGGCGGCTGAAGAGAACGCGCGCCGAGCAGGGCGCGGAGTTGGTCGGCCAGATTCTCTCCTAAGCGTCCCTGCCGCCCGATGAGATAGGCGGCATTGACCGCCGCGAGCAGGTCTGGCTGGGGGCCAAGCTGGACTGTGCTGAGAGTCCAGCGGCGCTCTTCAAATTCGACGGTTACAGGGGGGGCAGGATAGGCGCGCAGTTCTCGGCTCAGATGTAAGAGAGCGGCAGAGCGGGTCATGCCGCCCACGGGAATCTCCGCGACCTTCACGCCGATGAAGATGCGGTCTGTGTGCCAGAATTGCCAGCCAGCCAGCGCGGCCAGCACAGAGAGCGCGGCGACGATAAACCAGATGGCAACGAAGTCCGCGGCGGAGCGGTGAAAAGTTGGGCGTGGGCGATAGGCGGGCAGGGAGGTTTGCATCAGTTCAGGCGGCTTTCAATTTCTCTAACACCCACTCTTGCGCCAGCGCGACATCGGTTGTGCCTTTGTCAATCGCAAGCTCTCGCAACCTCTTCCAATCCTGTAGTGTCAAAGGAAGGCGAATGGATGCCTGTCCCGAACGGACAAAGATCGGTTCAGTGACTTCCTCTAATTCATCTTCAAAATCGGTGACATCGTGGGTATCCCAAAATTCTGCCAACTCCTGGATAGAATCGGTCTGGGGAATTCGTTGCTTATTCATCGTCTTCTCCATTGTTTGTATCTACGCACTTCTTTCAGAGTCATGGGACGCGCTGTCACAGGATAGCCGGTACCATCCGGCATCGCGATGACAACGCAAAAGAGGTAATAGCCAGATTCTGTCTGCCCAAGCACTTGAAAGACCGGGTTTGCCCCGTAGGCTTTCACACGAAGGGCAAGGCTTTGCCCAAAACAGACTTCATCAAACTCATCAGGCGTTACGTTGTGCCGCGCAATATGATCGACTCGATCTTCAGGCCAAATGATTGTGTAGAAATTCATATTGTTACCGCGCCAACTGGGGAACAGTATACAGGAAGGGAATGACCGTGTCCAGTAGGCCCAATAACACAAAGGGCAGGGCATAGAGAATTGGCCGGAGTTGGGTGCCCCCGGGTATGCGTTCCAGCAACCCGTTGACCAGCAGCGCGCCGCTCACCCCAACCAGAAAGAGAAGAGTCCATTTGTCCAACGCGGCCGCGGCCAGCCCCGTTGCCGCCAGGATCACAGCCCAGAGCAGGAGCAGACCGGCAATGACGAAGCTGACCCGCGGGCGCAACGCCTCCCGCCAGCTCAGGCTGACGAGCAAACCGAAGCTGTAGAGGGCGGGGAAGAGATAGCGGCCCTGATGCTGCACAAAGCCCAGATTGTACCAGACATAAGAGGCGGTTACCCCGGCCAGAAGGATTATCGCCACAAACAAATCCCAGCGCTGGGACATCACAGAATTGAACGGCAGTGGACCAGCAACGCCTGACCCGCTTGGTTTCGACACGCTGCGCTGCTCAACCGGCGCTGATCTGCGTGCTGGGGAGGCGTAACGCAGCAAACCGGCCACCAGACCAGCAGCGACAACTCCACTGAAGATGAGCAGCAGTGTATAGACCCGCCCGTCCATAAAGACGCCCAGCCAGCCAAAGACGCCCCAAAAACTCTTGAAGGTGAAGTCCCAGGCCCGCTCCCAGTAGGCAGGCCAGCCGTTGGCCGCGATCCAATCGACGGTCGTCGGCTGTCCCGTCACTACCCGGTCGTGCCAGCGCAAGCCCAGAAAGTCAAGGCCGCCGTAGGTGGCGATGTTGCGCAGCCAGAGGGGAAGACCCAAGAGAAGGGATGACAGGGTGACAAGGAGAAGGGGTGACAAATTGTGAATTGTGAATTGT
>JACQGT010000514.1 GCA_016199425.1 Chloroflexota bacterium | reverse complement strand
TTGCAGAGCCGTTCGGGAGCGTTGCACTGTCGTTCGGGAGCGACGCACTCTCTTTCGGGTCCGTTGCAGAGCCGTTCGGGAGCGTTACACCGTCTTTCGGGCGTGTTGCAAAGTCGTTCGGGAACGACGCACTCTCTTTCGGGCCCGTTGCAGAGCCGTTCGGGAGCGTTACACCGTCTTTCGGGCGGGTTGCAGAGCCATCCGGGAGCGACGCACTCTCTTTCGGGTCCGTTGCAGAGCCATCCGGGAGTGGTGCATATCCGTTCGGGCAGGATGCAGAGTCTTTCGGGAGCGTTGCACTATCACTTTTCATTTGGGATGGGTTGCCAACCTGCACTCATTGCTTCCGATTTTTTTGCAGTAACGGCAAATCTTGTTCTTCTCCTGGCATCTCCAGAGGCAAGTTTGGCCCAGCGTTTTCGAGTTTGGTAGATTTAGATTTGTTGGTCACAAACCACTCGAAATTCTTGCCTTCTGGGTCAGGCTTCGTATCGACGCGCGGATAATGGATGTGCGCAGGCTGGGATTGTTTGGGGTCGCCCAGCAGAGCGATTAGATCTTTGATATTTGGTAGGTCGCGGATGGGATGACCATAGCGTCGGCGCATCGCTGATTCGAATCTCTCAAGCCAAACACTTTTTTCGTTCGGTGTTGCAACACGCCAGCCTGATGCATCCAAGGATTGATAGCGCTGGCTAAAATCGCGCAATTCGATCTTCTTCTCCGCAGGCATACGGATGCTGCCGAATCCCAGCGGCTTGGCGTAGCCCAGACGAAAATAACAGCCTTCGTCACTGAGGTTCAGCGTCCAAAGCAGTGCGCCCAACTCCAGTGGTGCCAGATTGTGAAAATCGATAGTGAATTCAAAGATGTTGCCTGGTCCCCGCACCCCACGCACGCTACGATTTTGATGGTCGCGATTTTCCCCCGCGCGCTCATATTCCAAGCGATTGAGCGCTGAGCCGTGGTGACGATAGATCTTGCGCCCACGCAGGACGTTGGGGCCGTCGTAGCCGATAGACTCGGCTGCACCAGGATTCTTACGTTGTTCCTCGCTCCATTCCCCATCCTTCTTGCGTAGATAGAAGAGCGTTGTCGTCGGCTTGGGTTCGCCAAGGATGGCCAGAGCAAGTTCGTCTGCATAGACGCCTTTGTCGCCGTCTTCGGTCAAAACGGCATGTGTAAGCTGTACTCGACCGGCATAGGCCACACGCTCTCGGCGGTCTTCTTCCCCACTGGCCCTCACCCATCCAAAAAGACGCGCGGCGATATCCAACTGGTCGTACCGCTCGCTGGGTTTGAGATGACCAGGCACGAGATTACCGATCGTGTGGCGGTAACGCAGTCGGGCCACACGCGCCAGGGCGATATTGTATACTTGCGTATTGTCTGCGCGGTCAAGCTCTACATAAACCAAATTGCCCGGCGATAAGCGCTCGCTCTGGATCTGGCTATGAAAGTCCTGCTTGCGCTCGTGTAGCTGCGCATGAAGAATCGCATTCAAGTCGCTCTCCCGTTCGGCATCAAAAGACACTGTCTTGGCTTTGCTGGCGTCACCTTCAAAGTAGAAGAAGCTCTCGTTGCGTTTGCTGTCGATCGTTCGACCTGTCACCTTGACCCAGCCGCGATGCACCTGACTACCGGCCAGTGTGTCACGGCTGAGTGTCTCGACCTTGACCACATTGTTCTTGGTCTTGCCCACAATGGCCCACGCTTCTTCACCGCAATGCCATAAATCGTCAAGAACATTGGCGACGGGATCCTCGTAATAGGCGCCTATCTTAGCCTCTTCACACAGCGCGACCACGCCTGGCCGTCCATCCGCGGGCAGACTCTGCACGATGCCGGGCTTGAAGCGTCGCGCTTCAGCCGGATCGATGCGGTATTCCAGGCGCGCACCGCCATCGAAAACGCTGAACGGCGAATTGGTCACTGCCTCGAAGAGCGAACGGATCATTCCGCGCAAGCTGGTGGCCGGGATGGCGTCTTTGCCATCGTACTGAAAGAACCGGTAGCTCTTATGCTCTACTTCTCGTCCATCGGCCAACTTCACTTTGGTGGTCTTCACTTCGTGGCTGTCGGCAATGAAGAGCGGCGTCATCGTCTCTAGCTGGCAGGTGATGCGTCCACTCAGACCCACGTAACGGTCATGGGGCGGCGGCGCGCAGCAGCCCAGCAACTGCGCATTGGGATCGTCTGGTGCGCTGATTGGCTCCGGCAAGTAACGCACGAAGTTGTAGGGGTTGAGGAAGCGGTACTGCTCGCGCGACTCGGTCGGCTGGCGCGCCGGCGGCCAAGCGAGAGTCTGCGGGTCTTGTGACCTGGCCTTCTGTGTCGCAGCCGTTGAGGCCGCCTGTTCCTGTCGGCGGCGCTCCTCGGCGCGTTTGGCCTTGTCGGCTTCTTTCTGCCGTTGGCGAGAGACGGATGGGCCGGTTGGTTTGCCTTTTTGCTTTGCCATAAAAACCTCACGCAGTGTATTTGGCGGTCGTCTGAACTTTTTGTGTGAGCTCCCATATCGAGAATCTATCTTGTGCATCTGCACGGGACATCCAACCATTCTCCTGCCAGTGTGTTCAACTCTTCTGATCCCCGTACTTATCGATCAACGGCAAACCCTCGCGGTCTTCATCGGCGAGACGCAACGCCAGTCGTGAACCCGCGTCCTGTCCGCTGCGTTTGTTACCAACAAACCATTCATACTGTTTGCCTTCGGCCTGGGGGTTCGCCGTCGGTCGTGGATAATGCACTGGCAAAGGCAGCGTCTCGGCAAGGAGAGCTTTCAGGTCCCGGATGGTATCGAGTTTCTCAAAAGGCATTCCGTAGCGCGCTTGCATTGCCTCCTTGAAGGTCAAAATCCATCGGTGCGCTTCCGAGGTCTGATTGGCCCAACCTCCTGTCTCATCAGTCAATGTCGCATACCGATCTGCATTGCTCAGGACGTTCACGGCAATGACATCGACTTTTGCCGAACCAAAGCCAAGTGGCTTGCCAAACCCAAGTCGATGATGCCAGCCCTCCAAGCTCAGACTCCACAGTAGCGCCCCCAATTCGACGGCGGCCAGATTCTCGAAGTCTACTGTGAACTCGAACACACTGCCCACATCCTGCACACCATGCACAGTTCGATTCTGATCGCTTTTTGCACCGTTCACACTCTGATACTCCTGAGGGTTCAGACGGTCCCCGTGGTGACGATAGACCTTGCGGCCACGGAGGATCTGCCCGCTGGCGTCAAAGTCCGTCTGATGGTCTGGCAGACCGTCCTGCGGCTTGCCGGCCTTGGGACGCAGGTAGAAGCGAGCGGTTGTCGGTTTCGGCGTAGAAAGAATGGCAAGCGTACTGTCGAAAGCGCCGGCGTCGTGGGTGAGGTTGGCATGGCTGAAACGTACGCGACCGGCATAGGCGGTTCGTTCTGCAAGTGCGGGAGCGGCGATGTCGCGATCTTCAGCACCCCAGACCCAGCCAAAGGTGCGGCAGGCCGGACAGAGATGATCGTATTTGTCGCATTTTCCCAATTCACCGGGATACAGCAGTTCTCCAATAGTACGATTGAAGCCAACCCGTGGTACAGAGACAGGTACGATGAATTGGACGCCAAAGCCACCCAGATTGCGTTCCAGCATGGCATAGACCAGATCACCATCGACGAGTTTCGGCTCCTTTTTCCCCGTGCGCTCCACGATAAAGCGGCTGAAAGCAGGTTCTTTGCCGTGTGGTTTCGTAGGCTGCTTTCGTTTGTGCGCCTCATCGCCATGTCGTTCCTGGTAGTCGGCGATCAATTCCTCATACTTTTGGCGTACAGTGGACGGTAATTCCACTGGCTTCAACTGCTGGGTGTTGAAGAACAGGCGCTCGTCATGCTTGTTTTCGATGTTCTGGTTGGTGATGCACAGGTAGCCGCTGACTATCCTTTGGTTGCTTTTGGGGTTTGGCAATCTCTGCCCCTGCTGCGCCAAGTGTACTACATTCCAGAACTCAAAGCGTCGAAGGGGGTGTTGCACTGACTCGACAATTGCCTGGCAGGGTTCGCCATGCGAGAAGCCTGCCAACGATACCTTTTGCCGCGCAGAATAGGGTGACTTTGGAGCCTTCGCCGTCGTCCGGCTGGCCCAAAGCGGCGTATACGTAGGCACCCAGGCGGCGTATTGCGGTCCCGCAGGCCGTTGAGTGGGATTCACAGAAGTCGTCCCAGGCAACAGATCGAGCTCCCAGCGGTCATCATTGACTTTACGCACCCGGGCTGGCACCAGCCGCAGCGCATCACCGGGCGGCAGATGATAACTAAGCCGTTTGTCTCCGGCGAAATTGGCGAAACAGGAGTTGGTTGCTGCCTCAAAGATTGAACGAATAGACCCGCGCAGGCTTGTTGCGGGAATCGCCACATTGCCCTCTGGATCGCGAAAGAAACGATAGTGGCTATGTATTTTCTCCCCTACCGACTCTTCCGTGATGCCCTCGCTGTCAGAAACGAAAAGCGGCGTCACTGCTGTTAGCTGGCAGGTGATGCGACCGCTAATCCCCACATAGCGGTCATGGGGAGGTGGAGAACAACGCCCTAGCAAGGGCGCAGCGGTACGGTTGCGCACTTCCAGGGTAC
This sequence comes from Chloroflexota bacterium, assembly GCA_016199425.1. GTDB lineage: Bacteria > Chloroflexota > Anaerolineae > Caldilineales > Caldilineaceae > JACQGT01. The sequence goes on along the minus strand of JACQGT010000514.1, from coordinate 10,385 downwards.
GCACGAAGTTGTAGGGATTCAAAAAGCGATAAGGGCCCTGTTGCTGTCTAGGCTCTTCACGCGGCTTCGGTTTTTCAATCTTCATAACTTTATCGAGAAGCTTCACCTGTCGCGCCCTGTCGCCATCTGCCGTGAATTCAACACGCTGTCCTGGCACAATGGCATCAAAGTCACCCTGCACAGTCGCCCTGCGGTTGAACTGATATGACTTACCATCGTCGCTACGAATGGTTCCGCTATGATGGCTGCGTCTTTCGATAGTTCCACCTATTTCGGCCACGACTTCACCCCCTGTTCATCTCCAAGTCCACGATACCAAACAAACGCCGTCTGCCCGGCTTCGGTGTAGCGCCAATAGTGTAAATAGACGCGCAGGTTTCCGCTCATCTGTGGATAGGCAAGCCGCGCTGCGCCCACCCGATCGTCTTGCCACAGACCGATTCCCGTTTTCGGATCGTCCTTGTCTATTCGTACTTCCTGCCCCCACAGGATAACGCTTTCCTCATAGCGGCGCAGCATTGTGTCGCTGTGCCGCTTCCAAAAGTCGGACGGATTGAATTCTGGCGGGACGTTTGGCTGCACCGCGCCGATAAAATGCCAAAGCCAGCGGTCACCGTCCCGGCGCAGGGAAAGATGGCCGCTTGGGCCAAAGATGTCGGCCCGTTGCAGCAAATCCGGCGACGCCGGTTCATCGGCAAAGTCGATGGCGCTGACATGTTCCCAGATACGCCAGGGCATCTGATCCCATTGGACGCGCCGCGCGGCCAGAAAAGCGTCCAGTTGGCTATGGGTGAAGCGTCCACCCACAATCGCCGGGCGCTCTTCCACAACCTCCTGGCGCGCAGTCTCCATCCGATCCATCAATTTGCCAAAATCCAGTTGGCTTTCGGTCTGTGTACTCATGCAGACACCTCCACCGGGTAGAGATCGGGCAGCCATTGGTCTGCGATTTTGGTGAAGTAGCTATCCTTCTGCAGCGTGAACTCCTGGGCGCGGGGACGAGCCCTGCGTTCACGATGGAACGCCTGTACCCAGCCATCTGCCAGGTCCAACCAGTCAGCCTTGTGACTATCAGCGTAGCCAATGGTCTGGTAAAGACCGCTGGGCGTCCCCCTGTGCGTCAGCAACTTTTCTCTGGCGACAATCGCTCTTTCCAATTTCTGCCTATCTTCGCTTTCGTCCTCTGGCGCAGGCGGCAATGGAAAATCGGTTTCGTGGAGAATACCGAAGGTGATGCTGGGCGACTGGATCGTCATGCGTCCGAAGCCTTTGGCCGCGCCAAAGCCCACCGTAGTCAGCCCTTCGTGCAAATCTCGCAAAGTCAGGACCAGCCAGCCCAGCTCCCACCCTTCTGGATTCTCCAGAAAGAGACGCACCCGGAAATGGGGCTGCCAGAGCGCGACTGCGTCAAATTTGGCCCCATCCCGCCCGCCGCCGGTGAAGCGGTCGATGGCCAGGAAGTCCATCACCTTCTGTTTACCCGTGTTGGGAAGTAGCGGCGCATCCTCCACCCGCAGGCGGCTGCCGTTCCACGTGCTGCCGAACAACCGGCAGGCCAGGCAGAGTTTGTCCTCGGCCCCTCTATCTTCCAATTCTCGGCGTTTCTCCGGAGCAAGTGTCTTGATAAAGCTATTGCAACTAGCAACTGCATCCGATGTATGTGTGGTTGATGTATGTGTGGTTAAAGGATTGCAGGCAGGACAGCTAGTGGAGAATTCCCGTTTTCGCTCCTCACTTGACCGCTTGTTGTCACCCCAAGCGTCGTGGGTGGCCAGCGTGCGGGCGATACGTTCCGCCTGGCTGCGCAACACACCGCGCAGGCTGGAGCCGGGCAGCACCGGTTCTCCCTTTCGCTCATAGGCTGTGAGCAGGGGCGCGTGGTCAAAACCGCCCTGCCCTGCCCGCACCGGGTCATTGATCAGAAAGGATCCCTCCGCGGCCAGAGTGAACTCGGTCAGCGCCCAGGAACAGGCAACCGAATGATCCCCCACCGGAGACAAGAGCTGCGCCTGCTTGCGAGTCGCTGCGCTCTGGGTTGCCAGCCAATCGCCAGCACCGGTTTGTTTCGTCCAGCCTGGGCCGATCTTCAAGAAATCGACCACAGCCTCGATTGTATCCAGTTTTTGGTCGCGATATTGGATGTTCTGGAGAGTAAATGCGCCCAGACCCCTGCCCACACGACCCCCCACTGCGCCCCGCCCCGCCTCCCATTCAGCCAGGCTGACCGCCAGGAGTTGCAGCGCTCTTTCGTCGGTCAGATTTGGATCGAATTCCATACGCAAAGAGAAAATCGTCCCCGCGGGCACAACTTCCAGATCGAATTTGAGACGCTCTTTGCGGGCTGCCGCGCCAGTGACCCGATCGATGCCCACGCCGTCGCGGATGGCGATCTCCGGGTTTTTGTCCAAAGGCGCATCGTAGATGATCACCTGGGAGGCCACACCCTTCTTCTCATCTTCCTGGGGGGTCACATCCCCGAAAAGTCGACAGGTCAGGCATCCGCAGATCTGAGAACCGAAATCGCCGCCTTGAAGCGCCTGGCAGGACCGACTGCCCAAGCGGGGGGCCAGGCGGGTGGCGATGGCGCGCAGGGGGCCAGCCAGGGAGGTGCCCGGAATCAGAATACGCCCCTGGGCGTCTCGGCGCAGCAGATCGTCGACTGTCTCTGTGGCCCTGCCCGTCCCCACGTGCAGGGGCGTCCGCAATACCAATTGGGCTGTAATGGCTCGAAATCCCATGGCGCTACCTCTCCTCCTTTGCTTTCTGGCGGGCGGGCCCGGCAATGGCGTCGGCCAGCCGTTCCAGCCCAATCTTCCAAAGCTGCCATTTTTCTGCGTCGGCGAACCCCTCCTGCTGGTGGATCAGGTCACCCAGCTCCTTCAGCAGTTCATAGGTCCGGCTCATGCCGGACCAGCCATCCCCGCCCTCTTTGTAGAAGTTGGTCTTGTCCCGGCCCTTTAGAGCGCCGGCAAGAACTTGTGTCTGTTCCCCCATCTGGCGCAATCGCTCCTCCACCTGGGCTGCGGCGTGGCCGGGAATGACTTGCAGGAGGCGGGCAGGGGCTTCCAGACGGGCCTGGGCAAAGACAACCGGTTTCACCCCTGCCAGCTTTTGCTGCCATTCCTTTTCAAAGACCCGCATCCGGGCCAGTTTGTGTTCGGTCAGGTCGTTCTGCAGGAGCAGTGCTTCGGGCAGATCCAACGATCCTTCGCTCCAGTTCTGGCTGTGTACCGGATGGTTGAAGGCAACCAGGCCAAAGCCCTCGTTGCGGCGCAGCCCAATGCCTTTCTCCTCGGCGGCCCGGAGTAGGATCTGCAAATTGGCCAGGTCGATGTCTTGGAAAGAAAGCAAGGCTGTGGATCCAGCCACCAGCGCGGTGTCCCGTTGCTTGGGCAGGCCGAGTTTGGCGTTAAAGGATTGGAAGCCCCGGGCCGCGCTGAAGGCCCGTTCTGGTTCGACAGACACAGAGGTCCCTTTGGGGAGTTTGAGTTCCCTGCCCAACCACCCATCTGCAAAGCCCTGGATGGCGCGACCCCAGTCATCCACAAGGACTGCATCGCTGAGCAGTGTCATCACCACCTCTTGCGTATCCATCACCCGTGCGGCGATGTTAGGTCCGTGCCAGGGGGAGCGGGTCGCTTCGGCAAAGACGACAGAGACCTGGCCATGTCCCCGCCGGCTGGCTTTGCCCATACGCAGGGAGTTGACCTGCTCTCCCTCCTGCAATCCGCTCATCTGGCGCAAAGTTTCCCAGGTGGCTTTATTGGCGCACACAATCTCGCCGATGAAGTACTGGCCGGGGTCCAGTGTTACAAAGCCGAAGAGTTCACCGCCCCGTACCCGGCCGGAACGGGGATCCAGGCTGATGTGCATCTCCACCGACTGTTTGGGCGAGGGATCAGAACGCAGCCCGTTGCTGTCGAGGGTAACAAAGCCGTCCAGGGATTCGAGGCTTCCCGCTCTTCGTCCGCCCGGCGCGTTGGAGCGGCAAATGGGACACTCCTCTGGGTCTTCTCCCCTTGCCTTGCTCCAAACGCCATGACCAGGTTGCTTGTCTTTGGAATAGCCAGGACGCAACTCGCAGGTCACCAAATCTCTGGGCGCAGGGACAGTTGGATAGGCCAGATAGGGGTCTCTCGAATCGATAGTCAGGGGCAGGAGGGTGGAGAAACGCATCGCATCGCCAAAGAGCAGGGAGACGAAATCCCGATAGATCGGATCATCTTTATTCTCCAATCTGGCCCCAAAACGATAGGCCATGCGCCAGGCCAGCGCGCCCCGCAACACTGTGCCGGGGATGCTCTGCACGCTCTCGAACTGGTTGCCTGTGTCGGCCCGACGGGAGACGAGCAGGGGTTCGTCCAACCGCATCCAGACCCGCAGCCGGTAGGGTTGTCCACCATCTGCCGAAGATTCGGGCAGGGGAGTAACTTCTGGCGATGGCTGGCTCAAGCCGGCCAGGACTTCTCCCTTCAGGCGGGCAGCAAGACGGTCCAGGAGACTTTCCTGGGTCTGGTTGATCGCGGGTTTGACCGCAACAAGCGTGATTTCGCACTCGCCCCGTCCCCGGCGGCGGGCGGCCCCCAGGCGGCGCACCATCCGGGCCGCGGCCACCAGCCATTCGGCCTCTACCCAGGCGCTCTCGTCGTCGGCCAGGCATTCGACGCTGAAGCGAAAACGTAGTCGATTGTCGCCTGTTTCCTGGCTGAATAGTTGGTTTTCTGCGGCTCGGCGGGTACGGGGATTTACCCGCACCCGGGTGTTGATTTGGGCGACTGTTTCGCCAGGTCGCCACTTTTCTTTGTTCCGTTGGGGTTTCTCCAGAGAGAGCGGGCGAGCCGACGAGATACGCCAGCGTTTCATGCGTGCGGGTGAGCCGAAGACAGAGCAGATGGGGCAGAGGGTCTCCGGTTTGTGCCATTGCCCACAATAGGTTGGATCTGTTTTTTCTTTCCGACCCGATTGTTGACAGAGTTGATGCTTCTGCTGGAAGGGCGGCAGTTGCAACAGATCGAATAACCCCTGTCGCAGCAGACCGTTGAGCATTGTCCCTCGCAGCACGGGCACATTGTCCGGGTCGCGCAGCAGCGCCGAGTCTACTGTCGGTCCTAGCCCATAGCCCGCGCCCACGTGATAGTCGCTGGATAAAGCGATCTGGAATTCGAGGCGAATGCTCATTCTTCTTCCTCCTCTGCTTCTTGGGGTTCATAGGCGGACAGATTGTTGTCCAGGCCCTGGGCGAAATCCCAGACTTCGAGCAGATCGGGCAGGCCGTGGGCCAGGGGACTGATGCCTTTGTGCTTCTTCTCACGCCAGTGATGGCTGTTGCCATCCGCGGGGGGTGTTTGCCCCAACTCGTGCATCGCTGCCCAGAGCTTCTTCTTATGGCCGCTGCGCACGAAGGGTCTTTGCAGGCTCTTTTCCCACGCTGCCAACTGTTCATTTTCAATGTCGTTGGGAATCTCCGCAAAGGCTGTGCGCAACTCGTGGAGACGTTTGTTAGGAACATCCTTCAGGGCAAGGCGTTGGACCAGCACTCTCTCCAGATCGATTGCGTACTCCTGGGCATTGGGGGAGAGGGGGTTGGCGTCTGTCGCCACCCAATAGGGTCTGAGTCTGGGACGTACAGCCTTCTCTCCTTCTCCTTCCAGTTGCCCGGTCAATCGGTTGCCCAGAATTACTTCAAAATTGACCGCCGAGCGATATTCGCCGTAATCGGCCGCCAACTGCTTGCACATACGCTTGGCTTCTTTCAGAAGCTCGTCACCGCGCCGGTGGGCCAGGGCATAGGGGTATTTGCTCTTGCAGATCACCACCGCCGCGGCCATTGTGGGGCGCAGATCTTTCAACTCCTCAAAGACTGTATCCTCTGTCAATAGTTGTTTCATTCCTTCCTCGAAAGCCAGACAGAAGCGGCGGGCAAAATCCAGGGCATAGGGTGCTGGGATGAGGACGAAAACGTCATCGCCGCCGAGGATGAGGGGGAGCGCTGGGACAATTTCCTTGTTATCGTACTCTTGTCGTTTGAGGCGCGCCATGAGATAGTCCGTGGCCATCGCAAGGCTCTTGCGCACGATCTGGGGCAGTTCGGCAGACAATCGCTTGATCTGTTCCTCGTTACATTTCCTAAAGATTTTTCCCATCCCGTTGCCGTCGGCGACGAGATAGGCAACGTAGTTTCTGCCTCGGGGATCATACGCGGCGGCCATTTCAGGAGTTTTGATGGGCGTATATCCTTCGATGTTTCTCTCGTCACCGAGAATTGCCAGCAGAAATTTTCCCAACATACTTTGCCGGTTGCTCCACCGCTCCTGGGCTTTTGTCATGCATACACTACAAAGATAGCGTTTTCGCTCCTCTGTTTCCGATTCGTTGTCTTTCTCTCCGGGAAGCAGGCTATGTTCCTTGCCAAGCCCCACCCCACAGGAGGCACAGTAGGCCACGTAGGGCATGTGAGGGTCGGCAAGGGCCTCTTGCCGGTGCTCTTTGGCCCGGTGCAGATTCTTGACTGCCTGTTCGTTTGCTTGTTGAAAACTGCCGTTCCACAGCGCAGGCTCGCCGACGGAGAGGCTGCCGCCAAGGGCAAGCTGGTATAGCTCGGCCAGGTCTGCACCGAACTCTTTTGCCCAGTTCTTCACCTCCTTTTCATCACCACCTTCAAAGAGAATACGAAAACTGCCGCCGTCGTTGACGATCTCCTGGCCGCTGTATTGTTCCCGCAGAGGAACGATGCCTTCCTGGCAAAAACGGCTGAGCAACTGGCTGGCCCCCACCACTTCGCGCAGACGGGACGAGCGGAAGATAAAGTCCTGGATTTTGTCGGCCTCCGCGGCCAGAAGATAACGCGTCACAGTCAGGCCTCCTTAATGGATTCGGCAGTGCGTAAACGGGGCGGCAGGAAATCCAATCCCAATTCCTTGCATAACACAGACCAGGCAGGACATCCAATGTCGCCGGGCAGCTTCTGGGCTACCGTTCCGGGGTGATAGACTTCGAGCCAGTTTTGTTGGAATTCGAGCATAGCGGCTTGTACAAGCTGCAATGCGGCGTCAGTTACGTGGCGAGGGATGTAGAGATGTGTATGAATAGCTTCTCCACGTAATTTGACAAATATAGGACGTGCGTCGTTGCCTTCACCGTACACTTGACCATTCAGGTCAAGGGCCAGTCCCCGATCATAGCCATCCATCACTGGCGCGTCGGCACGACGCCGGACTTTTCCTCCTTTCAGGCTATAGGGTTCGGGCGGATTGGAGCGCAACGCCTGACGAAGCTTCCATTCGTTGGCGTCATTCACCATATACTTAAAGGCCTCGTGTTCCTGGTCGCCAAAATCACTCAGCGCCCCCCAGCTATCTCCGCGTCCAACTTGGGCCTCCAATCCACCGTTCAACCAACAAAGAGCAAAGCGAGCTTTCAGGAGAAATTCGTGCAGGCCAGCCGCCCGCAAATAAGCTGAACGGTAATCTTCATTCTGTTTATACAGACGACTGATTTTCTCCAATTCGTCTAAAAGGTAGGCCAGCAGATGCAAAGGTTGAGCAAAGAGTGAGTCGTTCGGCCTAGAACTGCCCTGCTTCAAAGCCAAATGCTCGTCCAGAAGTTGTCGGGCAGATTGATTTGGGTTCGTAAAAATGAACCCACCCGGCCAGGTCGTACCCAAGACATTTACGGCCCACGGCAATAGAGTATTCGGTACTGGGGGCTGAGCTTCCTGGCCTATTTTATGCGCATGCTTGAAGTCTCCATTTTCCCACAGCTCATAAATCTCCAATACAGACACCAGACGTTTTACTCTTCCAATTTCTCCGGGATCATACAACGTGCGGTTATGCACTTCTTCACCCAATGGGTTTGTCATAGCAGTCAGAATACCGGGTAGCTTCCCATCCGCACTGCCTTGGATAAACTCCCGTGCGCCGCGAAAGTCGTAGCGATCATACAACTGACGCACCCGCTCCCAATCCCGCAGGCGAAAGGCTTGGTAGGGGTTGGCAATCTCTCCGATTCGGCACGCATACCCATAGGGCCGATGGTATGTCTTGTGATAGGCGTCCGAGTCGAAGTCCACATAAGTAATGGGCAGACCAGAGTGAGCCGCATAGAGGAATGCCCCGGCCACCATACTCTTTTTGGCACCGGTTATATCAACTGCATCCGTATTTTCTTCACCAGTGGTATCGTCAATGTCTTGATGGGTCTGCGCTGTATCGTCGGTGGACCTGAAGGCGTCGCGTAATGCCCGGAAGACTTCCGTTGGCGTATCTGTCTCAATGACTTTGGGCATAATGTGGTCAGCAGTCAAATTGGGTCGATACTCAGTCGGAAGGGAAGATGTCTGGGCAAGGCGTAGAATCAACCGCTTGAGTGTCTTGCCTTGGGCGTCGCCGGCTCGTTCACTATAATTGCGATTCAGAATCAGAACCACGCGCTTGGGTCGAAGCACACAAATGACCTGAAGTAGGGGATCAAAAGAATCGCCCACAGTCAATGCTAAGGTATTGACTTTTTTGTTACCCAACCCTTGTAGCCGGGGTTGCTCGCCATCCATTGGATTTTGGGCAGCGTAGGTCAGTTCCTTGCCGAGGAGATTTTCGATGTACCAGCAATAGTCGTCGTAGCTACCACTCTTCTTCCAGTAGTCCTGTGTCAACTTCTCCATATCCCCACGCCTCAATTGTTCCATATCGTTTTCTTTTCCTTGATCCATGCGGGTTGGGTAGCCTGTTGTTTCTAGCGCCGTGTTTTGCGCAGAGAGTCGTTCCCATTGTTTCTGTCTCAACCAACAGGAAAAGGCTATGCGGCCAGGTCAAGCTGCAGAGGGCGCTGGACGCGCCCCGACGGGTGATGATGAAAGACCCGCCTGAGGAATGGTAGAGGTGTGCGATGTTCGGCAGGTCTCGGCGTTGACGCCGGCCTTAGCATACACGATTTTGCAGAAAGCGCAAGTATCGTATACAACAACTCCACCGCGGCCAGGCGCACGCCCTGGGCCAGCAAAAGTTGGGTTGTGATTGCTACCACCGGCGCTTGCGCGCCCAGCGTAGTCACCAGGACAGCAAACGACCCGGCCAGAGACATGGAAATCCCAGACAGTGTTGGTTCGATGGGGGCAGCCGCTGCGATGAGGAGAATGTTGTAAGGTGGACTGCCGTGTGAAGATATGGCAATTATATGCCAGAAGCGCAGGAATGACAAGTGGGTGTAAAGAGCGGGGTGTCCGAGAAAGTTTCCCCAGACAAATTACTTACGTTCTTCGTCGCCGGGATCAGTCTATGCCAACACGCTTGGGCAGAAAGTGCCGGGGACTTTGCAACTCAAATTGAACACACCCGAATGATTACGCCATTGACATACCGTGCGATAATGAGAGAAAGAATTCAATAGGTGACACAGCCCCGCAGCGTGGTAGATAACCCTCTGTGTCTATTTTGTCTGAAACAAGCAGCATAAAGGCCTGAGAAACCGGCATGCTGACGAAACAGAAGCTATTTGTGGGCAAATTCTGCTTCATCCACAAAACTGGACTATACCTTTGCGAGGGGATATACAAAAAACCCCAGTATGAGTTTCGCCTCAGGTTCCTATGATGAGTGAGACACGCCAAGCGCCTGTCTGTCGTCGCCGGAGGGACCCATCATGAAAAAACACGTCCGGTGGATCAAACTGCCTTTTTCGAGAATCACCATTGGCGTCATGATCGTGCTCGTCCTCACCACGGTTGCCTACACGGCCGTTGCCCCAGGCTCAGGCTCAGCCAACTTCCCCACACAGGCAGGGGAATCGCGGCAGGTGGCCGAAACCCTGGTTTTGCAGCACGGCGTCAGCCCCGATGCCGGTTATGCCGGCACAACGGATGTGGTAATCACCAACTTGTGGGAGAACGCCCAACTTGGCGGCTGGGATGCCCTGGACACGTACCGCGACGACCAGGAACGTCATCGCATCCTGATCCGCTTCGACCTCGGCCCCCTGCCGCCTGGCGCTCAAATTCAAAGCGCCGCGCTCTCCCTCTACCACGTTGATAGCGAATATGACAACGCCCCCCAAACCGTAAGCGCTTATCGCCTGACTGCTCCCTGGACGGAGGGCACCGGCATCGAGACCGCCCCTGAACCTGATGGTGCCACCTACACTCTGGCCGCGCCCGGCATCCCCTGGGCCACCCCCGGCGGCGATTTTGACGCCACTGGGATCGCCTCCACCGTCGTACCCGCGTTCACGTTCCCCGGTTGGATAGACTGGGACCTGACCGGGTTGATGCGCCAGTGGGCCAGCGGCGCAGTTCCCAACTACGGTGTGATCCTGCGCACCAGCGACGCCGACTATTTCGGCCATCTCTTCTACAGCCGTAACTATGCCGCTGACGCCGCCCTTCGCCCACG
>JACQGT010000513.1 GCA_016199425.1 Chloroflexota bacterium | reverse complement strand
GGCGCGGCGATGATCCGCACAAAGGGTGAGGCGGGCACAGGCAATGTGGTGGAGGCCGTGCGCCACGCCCGCGCCGTCCACGGCGACATCCGCCGCCTGCAAACAATGGACGAGGACGAGATGTTCGCCTTTGCCAAAGAACTGAGCGCCCCCTTCGATCTGGTCAAGCAGACCGCCGCGTTGGGCCGCCTGCCGGTGGTGAACTTTGCCGCGGGTGGTGTTGCTACCCCCGCCGACGCCGCGCTGATGATGCAGTTGGGTGTGGATGGCGTCTTTGTCGGCTCCGGCATCTTCAAGAGCGGCAACCCGGCCAAGCGCGCCTGTGCCATTGTTCAGGCCGTCACCCACTACAACGACCCGAAAATTCTGGCCGAAATCAGCGAGAATCTGGGCGAACCGATGGTCGGCATCAACATCGAGACCCTCTCCGAGGGCGAAAAACTGGCCAGCCGCGGCTGGTAAAAGAGAAGGGATGACAGGATGAAGGGATGATGTGGGAAGTGGCATCATCTCTTCATCCTATCGCCGATGAAAGTAGAGTTATGAATAACCTGACGATCGGTGTACTCGCGCTACAGGGCGCGTTTGCGGAACATATGAAGATGCTGCGGCGGCTGGGCGTGGAGGCGCGCGCGGTGCGCAAACCGGAAGAGTTGGCCGGGTTGGATGGGCTGATCATTCCCGGCGGCGAGAGCACGACGATGGCGCTGGTGGCCGAGCGCTGGGGGCTGGTGCAGCCGTTGAAGGCATGGGTGCAGGCGGGCAGACCCACCTGGGGCACCTGCGCCGGGATGATTCTGCTCTCCGACCGGGCCACGGGGCAGAAGCAGGGCGGTCAGGCCCTCATCGGCGGGCTGGATGTGACCGTCAACCGCAACTACTTTGGCCGCCAGATCGACAGCTTCGAGGCCGAACTGTCTGTGCCTGCCCTGGGTGATGCGCCGGTCCACGCCGTTTTCATCCGCGCCCCGGCCGTCACCCAGACCGGACCCGACGTAGACATCCTGGCCGATCTCACCGACAGCGCGGGGCAGAGTGTCGTCGTGGCCGTGCAGGCAGGTCCCATCCTGGCGACGGCCTTCCACCCGGAGCTGACCGACGATCTGCGCTGGCACGAACTTTTCGTGGGGATGGTGGCCGAACGTAGCGGTGTCGTCGAGGTGGAAGAATAGAACGCAGAAAACAAAAAGGCCCGCCGAACGTTAACGTTCGGCGGGCCTTTTGCATCAGAAACGACGGCTATTCGATGATTTTGGGCGGGGCGAAATCGTCTTCGTCCTCGTCGGCCACATCCATTGAACGGCTGCTACCACCCGCCAGCGCCGGGGCCAACTGGCCGTAGAGATGGAATTGCAGGTAGTAGATCATCAGTTGAGCCAGAGGCAATGTCACCAGCAGACCGATACCACACAGGATGACACCGGCGATGCTGCCCACTGTGCCGATAATCATACTGCCCACGAGGTACACAATCGTCACAATTACCACTTCACCGATGTGGCTGCGCGTCCAATCCCAAATGCGGGCAATCTGGAGACCGTCGCTGATCTGCTCGTTTTCGGCAAAGAAAATAGTGACTGCCGGCTGGATGAGCATATAAAAGATCGCCACAATAAAGGCGATACAGGTAGCGCACAGGGCTAGAAGCGCAGCAAATCCAGCGGCTTCATCCCCCCCACTGTTGCCCACCACCACCGAGACAAGAGTAATCGGTACAATAATCAGAATGATGGGCAGCGCCCAAACGAACTGGACCACAAAGAGTTTGAACCCCCGGCTCAGATCATCGCCCCACTGGTCCCACTCCGGTAGGACAGGATTCACCCCGTCGCGCACGTTCTGCAACAGGCGCACACTGTAGCCCATCACAATAATAAAGCCCACAATGCCCACCAGAATAAACGACAGCAGAGTGCTGAGCAGAAGGACGCCTGTTCCGATGGCCGTCTTTTCGATCCACCGCTCGTCCTCGGTGAAAAATGTGAGTGCGCGTCCGATATCCATTTCATTCTCCTTTGGTCAATGTATTCCAGTGAACAGGTGCGACAGGCTCTCTAATGTGAAAATAAGAACATTGGGTGACAGAATTCACGGATTTGATCAGCGTACATCCGCAGTTTCTGCGTTCATCTGCGTCCCGCTTTTCATCGCTATCAGTGCCCCCAGGCACGTTGCCTGTTCACAAAATGGCTGCCCACGTCTGACCGATTGTAGCACACCGCCCGAAAGAGGCGCAATCTGACGGGCGATCCGGCAAAGAGCAGTACGAACCGGTGGTGGAAAAAGTTGCAGCGACCGTAGGTTGGGTTCTCCCAGCAAAAGGTCATTGCTCTCGCTTCAACGAGCGCCGGGAGAACCCAACAGAGCCGCGTGAATCTCCTCCCGCACCCACTCGTCATCTTCCTGTCCCAGCCGGGCCTGCAACAGATCCTCTGCTTGGGGCAGGCGGTGACGGCGCAGAAGTTTCCCCATCGCCCAGGCCGCGTGTCCTCGTCCCAGCGCATCCGCATCGTCCAGGGCCAGGGCCAGCGCAGGCAGCGCGTCCGGCTCCGCCCAATTGCCCAGAGCCACACAGACGTTGCGCAGCATCCCGGCCCGTTTGGCCCGCTTGATGGGTGAACGGCGAAAGCGTTCGCTGAAGGCCGTCTGATCCAGCCAGTAGGGGGTCTCTGCTGCAAAACCTTCCAGCAAAGGCGGTGCGATCCGTTCGTTGCGGGCAATCAGCCCGGCCAGCCGCGGCGTGCGCTCCGGCAAGCGCGCATTCCACGGGCAGACCTCCTGGCAGATGTCGCAGCCGAAGATGCGGTTGCCGCAAAGCGGGCGCAGGTCGCGAGGGATGGGCTGGCGGGATTCGATGGTCCAATAGGAGATGCAGCGCTCTGGGTCCAGATGCAGGGGACCGACGAAGGCGTCGGTGGGGCAGGCGTCCAGACAGCGGGTGCAGCGACCGCAGGTTGAAAGGAGTTTTGAGTTTTGAGTTAGGAGTGGCGGGTCAGCGGCAGTACGGGTATTGCTATCCGTAAATTCTGTAATCTGTGTTCTTTCTTTCGACACAAACAGTTGCCACGCGCCGAGATGGGCCGCGGGCGGCAGACCGGCGGCAATCTCTTCGGGGGAAAATGAAGGAACGTCCACGGCCACAGGCGACGCATCCGGCGGCAGAAGTTCTGGGACGAGCAGCGTCGCCAGAAAGAGCCAGCTTCCCTGTTGCGGGTGGATGGTGCAGCAATTCTTGCCCGTAAAGCCCAACCCGGCACGCATGGCCCAATCCCGCTCCAATACAGGCCCCGTGTCCACCAGCCCTTTGCCCAGAGCGGTGCGCCCGGTCTGCGCCCGGATAAAGCCATCCAATTCGTAGAGCAGCGGGCGGATGATTTCGTGATAGTCATCTCCCCAGGCGTAGCTGGCGATGATACCCCGGCTGGGGTCGTCTCGCACCGCCGCCGGCAAGTCAAACTGGTGGTAGTCCACCCCCAGGACAATCAACGAACGCAACGGCGTGCCCGTCTCCGCCAGCAGCGCCGGGTTCTCCCACTTCTCCACGTGGCGTTCCAGATAGCCCATCTCCCCGGCCCGCCCCAATTCCAGCCAGCGCCAGTAAAATTCACTGTGCGCCGCCTGCTCCACCGGTACAATCCGGCAGAGATCGAAACCCAATCGATGGGCTTCTCGTTTGATCAAAGCGGCGAGATTGTCCATAGGACTATTCTGACACCCGACAATCCCTACGTCAAATCACGGAATGCGGAGTGCGGAATAAGGGATCGTAGACACTCATCACCTGCGACTTGCCACCTGCGACTTGCCACCTGC
>JACQGT010000038.1 GCA_016199425.1 Chloroflexota bacterium | reverse complement strand
GTCCAGTGAAAAAAGGAGAATTTCACAGCAGAGCCGCGGAGTACGCGGAGGAGTTCAGGAGAAAATCTCCGCGTGCCTCCGCGCTCCCCGCGTCTCCGTTGTGCGCATTTTGGCTTTTTGCAGTGGAGTCACGGATATACCTGACAAGATGGGCGGGCGACAAGGTGAAAAAAATATCACTCGATGGCCGTGCTCAGTATAAAAGAAAAGGCCGGTCAGTTGTCGCGCCGACCAGCCTTCACTGTTCACTGATAACTGCTCACTGGCCTCTAGCGGGTGGACTGGACAAAAACCTCTTCCGGCTCTTCCTCGTAGCGGCTGGGGCATTTGAGCAGCAGTGTGTCGGCCTGGAAGGAGCCGTCGCTCATCAGTTCGCCCTCGATAATCGCGGACGCGGCCCGCTGGAAGTTGTCCGGGCGGGGGCCGTAGAAGACGATTGTGAGCTGTTCGTGGCTGCTTTCGTCGGCCACGGCAAAGCGCAGGGTCATCTCTTGAGGCTTCCAATCCTCGCTGCCGTCTACGACAGTCCCGCTCACCCGCACCCGCTGCCCGGCAAGGGTAGGCGCGCGCTCCAGCGTCTCGGCCACCGTCAGGTAGTAGGCTCCGGTGGAGGCGGTGGAGTAGACAATCAACACGACGACCAGGGCCAGCATGACAACACCGCCCAGAATGAACTTCAAATTGCCATTCTTGGGCTTTGCTTCGGCCAGGCCGTCAGGGATCGAAGGGATATATTCGGCGGTGTGGGACATTGGCTGACTCTTTTCGGGAAAGATAACCGACCCAGGAGAGCCGGTTGTGCTTCATAACTATTGAACAGTATACCATAGCCTAGCACGGGGTCAATGTGGGATCGCCGCCCAAGTGGGTAGTATTTCCTGCGCTGATGCGCTCGATGCCCTGCGCGCTCGCCTTATGAAGAAAAAAACGTGAAACGTGAGATCGCCATCTGTTCTCACGTTTCACGTTTCATCTTTTCAATAACAGATTGGGTTTGGGGTGATTGCTGTAAACGAACCTACCCCTTCACCGACCCGGCCAGCAGACCGCGCACAAAGAAACGCTGGAGCGAGAAGAAGACCACCAGCGGCAGGATCATCGAGACGAAGGCACCGGCGGTGAGCAGATGCCAGTCGTTGCCGCGCGACCCCACCATCTCGGCCAGACGCATAGTCAACACCTGCACGTCGGGCTTGGCTCCGATGAAAATCAGCGCCACCAGATAGTCATTCCAGGTCCACAGAAACTGGAAGATAGCGAAGGAAGCCAGGGCCGGCACCGAAAGGGGCAGGATTAGACGGATGAAGATAGTGAAGTGGGAAGCCCCGTCGATAAAGGCTGACTCCAGGATGTCCCGCGGCAGTCCGCGGATGTAGTTAAAGAGCAGATAGGTGGCGAGAGGCAGACCAAAGCCTGTGTGCGCCAGCCAAATGCCCAAAAACGTGCCATTCAGTTGCAACTTTACATAGTCCTGCAGAATGGGTACCAGAGCGATTTGCAGAGGCACCACCAGCAGGGCCACGACGATCACAAAAAAGACGCGCCGGCCTGGGAAGCGCATCCAGGCGAAACCGTAAGCGGCAAAGGCCGCGATCAGAATCGGAATCAGCGTGGAAGGAATGGTCACTGTCAGGCTGTTGAGGAAAGCGCCCAGGAAATTGTCGGCCTGTTCTGTGCGCACCGAGCCATCGGGCTGGCGGATTTCGAAGGTCTTTCCCCCCAACACCTGGCCGTAGTTGTCCAAAGTGAATTTGAAATTGGTCGTCCATTTGTATTCCTGGACGACAACCTTGCCGATCCGTTTGTTGCCTATCCAGAGTACGCGCGTCCCGTTGTCCAGAGTGATTCCGTTGCGCAACTCCTCAAACGTGCCTTGCGCGCCTTCAATGCTCATCACTCCATCCCGATCCCAATTGGGGTCGGGTTCGATCTCATTGACTATCAACCATTCCCGATGGGGAACAATCGCCCACCAGCCGGTTGTCTGGATGTCAAAGCGGGTGCGGAAGGACGAAACCAATAAGGCAAACGTGGGAAGTAGCCAAATCAGTACGAGCAGCAACAACGAGCCATTGACCAGAATGGGGCCGAGATTGCTGCGTTTTCCTCTTTGTGGTCGGGTGCTGGTAGCTGCCATCAGAAAGCCTCCTGGTCGTTGAGTTGTCGCAGGTTGTAGATCATCACCGGCACAACGGTAATCAACAGAATAATCGCAATCGCCGATCCAAATCCTGCATTCTGGTTGGTGAAATACTCCCGGTAGAACTGGGTGGCAATCACTTGCGTGTCAAATTGCCCGCCCGTCATCACCTGCACCACATCAAAAATCTTCAAGGAGAAGATGGTGATGGTGGTGGAGACGGTGATGATTGTACCCATAATGTAAGGGAGCATAATGCGGAAAAAGACCTGAATCTCCGTCGCGCCATCCACGCGGCCCGCTTCCAGGATTTCGCTGGGAATCCCTTTGATGGCTGCGGAAAAGAGCACCATCGCAAACCCGGATTGCAGCCAGACCATCACCGCAATCAGAAAGAGGTTGTTCCAGGGAGCGATCTGGGCGGCGGCCTTCCAGGCCACCGGGGCATTGCCTGTGAGTCCTGTGTAGATGGCATTGAGCAGGCCGATGTCGGGGTTCACCTCATACATCATATTCCAAATCACACCAGCGCCTACCATTGAAATCGCCATAGGCATGAAAATGACAGATTTGGCGACCCGTTCAAAGCGGCTGCGGTCGGCCAAAACCGCCACCAGCAGGCCAAAGATCACGGAAGTGCTTGCGCCAAAGAGAATCCAGAGCAGATTGTTGCGAAAGGCCGTGAACATATTGCGCGTGGTGAAGACCGCACTATAGTTGCTCAACCCGACAAAATCAGCCCCGCTACGGTCATAGAGGCTGATCCAAAAGGTGCGCAGGGAGGGCAGCGCCAGATACCAGATCAGAATTGCCACCGCCGGCCCCACAAAAATAAAGGGTTGAATGCGGCTGCGCCAGGCGTCTCCCATCTGCTCTGTCAAGGCGTTGGCAACCAGATAGAGGGCGGCGACGCCACCCACACCCCAGACAATGGCTATGAGCGCGATGATCTCTTTGGGCGCGCTGCTGTCCCGCAGAAAAAAGAAGCCCCAGTACAGGCCGAGGAACGTGACCAGTGGAATGGCGATCGCCGTCAGCAAGCGAACGGCGTTGACGCTCAACCACTCCACGGGGCTGGTGGACTTCTGGAATTCTTCCGTAGATCGTTGCATGACGAACCCCCTTTGCTATTCGTC
Organism: Chloroflexota bacterium; assembly: GCA_016199425.1. Taxonomy (GTDB): domain Bacteria; phylum Chloroflexota; class Anaerolineae; order Caldilineales; family Caldilineaceae; genus JACQGT01. Next base: position 3,321 of record JACQGT010000038.1, on the reverse strand, counting down.
GTGGATTGAACGAGTGGGGTTGCCATCATCGACAACCCCACTCGTTTCTACATATCGTGTGCTAGTGTCGTGTCAGCCCTCAATTGATAGAAATACCGTAGGGGCGTATTTGCTGCGCCCGACACACAGTGGGCGCAGCAAGTACGCCCCTACCTATCAAATCACGCTTGACGCGTTACTAGCCAGTAGCAGTAACCGGATGGTTGACTGAAACTACCGCGGCCAGGAAGCGTCGATCTCCGCCGCCACCGTGTCCAGATCAGCCGCGCCCGAGAAGTAGTCGGTCATACCCCGCCAGAAGGAGCCTGCGCCCACTTCGCCGGGCATCAGATCCGAGCCGTCGAAGCGCACGGAGGTGGCATTGGCAACCAATCCGGCGATGTCCCGCTCCAGATCGCTGCCGTACCAGTCGAGTTGAACGTCCTTCTGCGGACCCAGCGCGCCGCCAGCGGCCAGCCAGCCCTTGACACCTTCACCCGTGCTGAAGAACTGCATCACAGCACGAATCTCAGGCCGGTCCACCATAGCGGCCATAATATCGCCAGCCACCAGGAAAGGGCTGCCGTAAGTAGGATCGACACCGGGCAGGTAGAAGACGCCGTAGTCCTCGCCATACTTTGTTTCGGGCGGGAAGAAGCTGGTGATGAAGTTGCCCTGCTTGTGCAGCCAGCACTTGGGCGGATTCTCAAACATCGGGGTTGGGGCGTCGCCAAAGAAGGTGGTGACGATAGCCGCGCGACCGCCGTTGACCATTGAATCGTCGTTCCAGATCGTAGCGAATGTCTCAATGGCATTCTTGACTTCGGGGGACTCAAAGGGCAGTTCACCCAGAACCCACTTGTCGTAGTTCTCCAAAGAGGTGGTGCGCAGCATCATCTCTTCCGTCCAGTCGGTGGCGGGCCAACCCGTGGCCGCGCCAGATTCAATGCCGACACACCAGGGCGTATCTCCATCCGAAACGATCATATCCTGCAAGGCCTGCAATTCTTCCCAGGTGCTGGGGACGGCATAGCCCGCTGCATCAAAGGACTTCTTGGGATACCAGACCAGTGACTTGGCGTTGAAACGCTGCCAGACGCCATACTGCGCGACCCCGTCGGGGCCAGCCATTGTGGCCATATCCAGCCAGGATTGCAGATAGTTCTGCGCCAACCAGGCTTCGGGGACCATCTCTGTGGCCGCAATGACCTTGCCCTGCTTGGCGAACGTACCCAGCAGACCAGGCTGCGGGAAGTCTACAATGTCTGGGGCGTCGCCGGCCTGTACGCGCACGGTGATAGACGCCTCGAACTCCTTGGAGCCTTCGTACTGAATGTCAATGCCCGTCTTGTCTTCGAATTCCTGGACGGAATTGGTGAACTTGACGGCATCTTCGTCAGTGAAGGGACCGGTCATCGTGACGGTTGTCCCCTTGTATTGACCGTTGTAGGCATCGGCCAATTCGGTCAGCCCTTTGGCAGCGGCCCCGTCGGCGTCGGCATTGGATTCAGCCGGCGCAGCCTCCTGGGCGGCGGCAGTGGGCGCTGCTTCCTGGGCAGCCGGCGCGGCCGGTTCGGCCGCTGGCTGAGCCGCCGGACAGGCCGCCAAGAGCAGCGACGCCACCAGCAACAGCACAAAGAGTGGTGCAAACTTGCGGTTCATATAGAGTTTTCTCCTTACATGGGTGTGGATAGAACACAATCGAACATCTATTGCTTTGGGTGTGTTCAAAATGAGTTGGAGGAGTCAGGCATTCTTCGGATGCCGCCCCAGTCGCATCTGAGGATGCTCCCTCCTCGGCATAACTCATTAGAGTTTATCGGCAATAAAATCTTGGACAGGATTTTCAGGATGAACAGGATGAATCTCAATCCTGTAAATCCTGTTCATCCTGTCTATTACCGATAATGTCTATTTTGAACACACCCTATTGCTTTTCGCCTGTCACCTCCTTTCTAAGAGAGCCAATGCTCCACAGCTATCCCGCACAACCAGTTCCACAGGCAGTTGGCAGGATGTGCGCAGCACTTTTTCCCCCTGCATCAGCCAGGTGACAATTTCCGCGGCTTGTCGGCCCATCTCCTGCATCGGCTGGCGCACGGTCGTCAACCCGGCAAAGGAGGCCAGTTCGATGTCGTCGAAACCCACGACTGCCAGATCATCGGGGATGCGTAGCCCCTTCTTGCGCGCATATTCCATCACGCCCAGGGCGATCATATCGCTGGCGGCAAAGATAGCCGTGAGAAGTTCACCCCGATTCAGCAGCACTTCCGCCGCGGCCGCGCCCCGTTGCCGGCTGTGCAGTCCGCTTTCCGCTACCAACCGGGGGTCGAAGGGAATTCCGGCTTCCAGCAGCGCCTGTTGATAGCCCCGCTGGCGATCAGCGCCCGGCTCGTTGCCGCCGCTGCCGTTGGGCGGCTCTGTGTGGTCCAGAATGTAGCCGATTTTTCTGTGACCCAGCCCCAGCAGATGCTTCGTCGCCAGATAGCCCCCCTCCACATTGTCCACAAAAACGGAAGGGATGCGCTCGTCCCGGAAATCGGCAATGACCACCGGGATGTGGTAGCGCTGAAAACGTTGCAAAAAACGTTCCTGGGGCGTGAATGAAATCACAATCAGCCCATCGCAGCGCCGCCCGTGGGAGAGGTTTTCCAGCAGCGTCTCCTGGCGCTTGGGCGATTCCATACTGAAAATGGTCAGATCCAGCCCGGCCTGGGCCAGAAAACGCTCGATACCCTGCAAGACTGTCACCTGAAACGGGCTGGTGAGATAGCTCAGAACCACCCCTACCGTCTGCACGTGGCTGCGCGAGAGGTTGCGGGCCAGAATGTTGGGTTTGTAGCCCAACGCTTCGATGGCCTCCAGCACTCGATGACGGGTCTCTTCTCGCACATTTGAGTTCTCGTTCAATACACGAGAGACTGTGCTGATGCCAACACCCGCTGCTTTGGCAACGTCGTAGATCGTGACAGGCATGGGAGATACAACACATGGGCAAATACTGGTTGAATTGCACAATGAAAACGAAGTTTTCTACACAGAGCAGGGCAGCCGTTGGGGAGGCATCTCCATCGGGAGGGTGGTGGAACGCCGGCTGTGCGTTGAAAAGCAGCTCTGTGAAAGCGCTTTCAAAAAGGATACCTGAAAGAAATAGCCTTGTCAAGTCTTTTATAGATCGAATTTCTGGGCAATCGCGTACAACACTTCGTCGAATGGCGAAGCCACAAGAAAATCTCCCGCAGAGGCGCAAAGACGCAGAGAAAAGTGGTCAGACGAACGCTTGTGTTGGGGGGTGTGGTGTGGGGGCGCTGCTTGCCCACATTGCCGCCGCGCGTGTAGAGC
>JACQGT010000485.1 GCA_016199425.1 Chloroflexota bacterium | reverse complement strand
GCTGCTTGCTGCGCCCGTCGCGTGTGTGCCGGGCGCAGCAAGCAGCGCCCCTACAGAGAAAATTTTTACCTGAAAAACTATATCAATCCATGCGTTTTGAACGCAGGAATAGAGAGCGTGCAATGAACCGTCGCCGCAATCTGCTGGTCGGTGTGGGTCTGGTCGTGCTGCTGCTGGGGCTGATCGGGCAGATCGCGTGGGCAGTGGAGCGCCCGGCCCAGCCCGTGGCCAACGAAGACATCGCCATCAACGAAGTCTATTACCGGGGCGTCAGCTCAGCGGACGATTGGATCGAGCTGCGCAACACGGGAACAGAAACGATTGACGTGGGCAACTGGTGGTTTTGTGCCCGTTTCGATTACGAGCGGATAGGTTTGTTAACAATCGTCGCTGGGGATGACTTCATTCTGGTTCCTGGCGAAATCCTCGTCGTCCGGCCCTGGACCGATCTGGACGACAACGCGTCGGATCTGGCGCTCTATACGGATGGTAATTTTTCCAATCCGGCTTCACTGGTTGACTTTGTGCAGTGGGGATCGGGTGGCCCAATCGGGCGCGCCAATGTGGCTGTCTCCAAAGGCATCTGGCGGGAGCTTGCATCGGGGGTGTACGACTTTGTGCCAACCGCGGGCAACAGTCAGTCCCTTGCCTGGCGGGGCATCAACAGCGGCGGCGGGCTGCTTACCCACAGCACCGATTGGCAGAATGGCACACCCACCCAGGGGCAGAACAATGAAATACCGGCGCTGACGAGCACGCCCACCGCCACGCCAACAGCGACGATAACACCGACGAGTACCAGTACGCCCACCCACACGTCAACAGCGACGCCAACAGCGACGACCGAGCCACAAAAATCACTCTACTTGCCGCTGGTCACGAGGAATTGAGGCGGCGGGTTCTGATTCCGGGAATGGACCAGACGATCGCCGGCCTACAGACTGCTACCGGTCCATTCCCGGAATCGAGTGCCCCCAAACGGATTAGCCGGGATCGCTGAGCGCTATCACCTCCGGCTGCACCACGCGCAGCAGTTCGCCGACCGTCAACTCCAGCATCGTACGGTCATCGCCCCCGCCGCCGTAGACCAGGGCGTCGTCGCCGAAAGCGGTGATGGCTTCGTCCAGCAGCACAGGCAGCCGCGTGACGTGGCCGAAGGGCGGCACACCGCCGGCGGGGTAGCCCAGCAATTCCAGTACCACCGCCGGCGGCGTCAATTTCACCCGCTTCTTGCCCACCCCAAAGCGTTCGGCCAGGAGAGCTTTCTCCACCCGGCTTGCGCCATTGCTAATCACCACAACGGCTGTGGGTGCTTCTGCATTCGGTGTCTCCACCAGAAAGAGCAACGTTTTGATAATCTGCTCGGCCTGCACGCCCAGAGCCGCCGCGGCCGCGGGGACAGTGGGTGTCTCGCCGATGCCGGCTATCAGCCGGGCGCGGATCGACTGCTCTGTGATAAAGCGGGCCAGATCGGCAGAGGTTCGTGGATTCATAGGGAAAAGCTCCGCAATCAGTGGGTGGGATCGAGAGTGGATGGGTATACTCTACCGCAGAGAACACGGATGACAGAATTTACGGATCGTCGTTCTCTGCACAGGCGAATGCAGGACGCAGATGACACAGAAACTGTAGATTCGCGCAGATTAAATCCGTAAATTCTGTCATCCGTGTTCTCCCTCCGCAAGCGGATACATTTCCCTCGCTTTGACGCTTTTCCTGTATAATTGACCCCATATGAACGCAACCCATTCACCCGATCACCCGTTCAACCGATCAACCCGCCAACCGGCTATTCTGCCGTTGACACTTGCCCACGCCGCGGACGCCGCCCGCCTGCACATTCTGGGCCAACCGGGGACATTTCTCACGGCATTGGGCGGGGATGTGCTGACGGTTCTCTACCGCACCCTGCCTGTGTCGCCTGTCGGCTACGGCTACGCGGCGCTGGGGGAGAATGGCCAGGTGCTTGGCTTTGCCGCTGTCACCACCAGCACCGGGCGGCTCTTTGTGGAGATGGCAACCCGGCGGCTCGGCCAACTCCTGCCGCCCCTGCTGGCTCGTTTTACCCGCCGCCCATCGCTGATCCTGCGCAGCGCGCAGACCCTTCTCTATCCCCTGCTGGCCGGGAATGCCGACACCGGGAGCGGTTCCTGCGCCGAACTGCTGGCGATTATGACCGAACCGGCGGCGCGCAGCCAGGGCATCGGTGGGGCGCTGCTAGCCGCCGTCTGCGCAGAGTGTCGCAGCCGGGGTGTGGCAGAATTGACCGTCACCGTCGATGCAGCCAATCAGGGCGCACGCCGTTTCTACCAACGCCACGGCTTTGTCTACTGCAAAGAATTCTTCCTGTATGGGCGGGCGATGGCTCTCTACACCCGAGAGTTGCTATCCCTGTAGGGGCGCGTGCTTGCGGCGCCCGGGCCACACGCGACGGGCGCAGCAAGCAAGCGCCCCTACGAAAAACAACATCTGAATATCTATAGAAGCAAAGGGAGAGTAGAGATTGGAGATTGAACGCCAACCGAACGTCCCATCTCCCTGCCCTGAAAAAAAGGACACGGATGGACACGGATGGGACAGATTCACACGGATTTTCACCCCCCGTGACGCACGCCGGCGTATGGGGAACTTCCCTGGAGAAGCAGATCCAACCGCCCAACCCAATCTCCAATACCCAATACCCAATCCCTTCCGCACCCGGCTTCTTCTCCTTCTGCTCTTTGCCGCGGCCAGCATTGCCCTGCTGTTCTGGCTGGGGGGCGGCAGCGCGGAGACGCTGGCTCTCCTGGCCCAGGCCGATTGGGGGCTGCTGGCGTTGGCTGTGCTGATCCACTACAGCGGCTTTGCTATGCGCGGCCATCGCTGGCAGATGCTTCTGGCCGGAATGGGCTACCGGCTGCCCTATGGCCGGGCGACCGGGCTACTGATCAGCGGCTGGTTTGTCAGCGCGCTGCTCCCGGCCCGCGCTGGGGATGCGGCCCGCATCGCGGCCCTGCGTTTGGGGCGCAAGGGCGCTCCAGCCGTGCCTGTGGCCGACAGCCTCAGTTCGATTGTGTTGGAACGGGTGCTGGACATTCTTGCCATTCTGGGGTTGGGCGGGTCGTTTGCCTTTTTCGTCCTGGCCGATCGGCTGCCCGGTTGGGTGCTGTCGGCCTACGCCATCGCAGCCGGGCTGCTGCTCCTCTTTGGGGGCGGGCTGCTCCTGGCCCCTGCGCTGTTGGGATGGCTGCGCCGCTTTTCGGCCCATCGCTTCTGGCAGATGGGGCTGGACTTTGCCGGGCAGGCCCTGGCCGGACTGCGTTCACTGCTGACCCGGCCCAGCCACGCGCTGCTGCTGGTAGGCGAAAGCGTCTACATCTGGCTGTGCGACGCACTGCTGCTCTGGCTGGTGGTGGTGGCGCTGGGCACACCCCTGCCCTTTTCTGCCGCGGCCTTTGCTGCGTTGACCGTCGATGTCTTTGCTACTGTGCCCCTCACCCCCGGCGGCATCGGTCAGATCGAAGCTGCCTACGCCGGGCTGCTGGCTTTGCTCTCCCTGCCCGTGGCCGTCGTGCCCGCCGCTGTCCTGCTTACACGGGCCATCAGCTACTGGAGTTTTCTCGTCTTCAGCGGGATTGTGGCCGCAGTTACGGGTTCGGATGTTTTCTTTTCCAGAAGGGATGATGAGATGATACCGCCGGGCTATCTTACGGATGGCTAAGTGGGTGCAAGGGCGGCAAAACGGGTAATGCG
>JACQGT010000037.1 GCA_016199425.1 Chloroflexota bacterium | reverse complement strand
CATTTACTCCGGAACAACTCTCGGCAACAGTGAGGATGAAATCCTGCTCCTGCGCCCGGACGGCAGCGAAGCGGATCGGGTGCTCTGGGGTGGTGCGTCAGCCCTGCGCATCAGCCGGGGCAAGAGTCTGGAGCGGACTGGCTTTGTCCTGTCAGATTGGGTCACAGCCACTACTGTCTGGTCTAACTCCGCGGGTGATTTCGGCACGCCGGGCAGCGCCTATGGCCCCGGCCCCACCCCAACCATCACACCGACGCCGACCGCCACCCCTACGGTCACACCCACGCCCATACCTCTGCCTGCCCAGTGGCAACCCGGCGTCACGCCTTCCCCCTTGCAGATCGACGAGGTGAACTTCCTGGGCAGCGATACGGAGTTTGTCGTCCTGCGCAATGTAGGCGAAACCGAGCTTCCCCTGGCTGGCTGGACGATTGGCGACGCCCAAACCCCAGGCGGTCGGGAGGGACTCTACGCCCTTCCCGACGAAGCCATCCTGCCGCCCGGCGCGCTCTACGCCATCGCCCGCAACGGCGCGGCCTTCCACATCCGCTGGGGACGCGCGCCCGATGCCCAATTCGAGAGCAGCCCATCCGCCGCGCCTGTACTGGCCCGTCGTCGGGATTTGGCAAGCGGCGCGCTGGCCCTCAACGACAGCGGCGACGAAGTCGTACTGCTCGACCCCAGCCTGGGATTGGCCGACGCCCTGGCCTATGAAGATGGGGATCGCGCCAGTCTGGGTCTGACCGGCGTGCTTTATCCCATTGCCGATTACAGCCTGCAACGGGTGCCCGGCTTTGCCTTTCCTGCCGAACGCGAACAACGCCGCCGCTTCCTTTTGGCCGCGCCCGCACCCTTTGCGTCTGTGGATTTACCTGCCAGCGCGCCGTTGTCAAATCCAGCATTGGCGGATGGTATGCAAGCCGCGTGGGGCACACTGGGGGCGGTCAGCAACTTCACCCCTGGCGGTACGGCCCCGCCCCACTACGTGGCCGCCGCCGCGGCCAGCATTGGGCTGGATTTTGTGGCGATTGCTGATACGGTTGAGGGTGGAGCCAGGATGGGAGAGAGTGCGCTGGGGGCCTGGCGCTGGCAGGGCAGCGATGGCAACCGCGCCGTCGTCTATGGCCCGGTCTTTGGGACAGATGGAGCAATCGATAGTTTCCTGGCCGGCTTAGCCAGCCACGACGCCCTGGCCCAATGGACCGCATCCACTACGCCCTCATCTTCCGCCGGGCAGATCGTCGCGCTGGCGGCTGACAATCTGGCAATTCCCAGTGGGCTGCCCGCCTTGAGCAAGAAATGGCAGGATGCTCCGTACCTGCCTGCGGGCAACGCCCAGCCCCCCGTGGCAGGGGCAAGCGCTCCCAATCCCCGCTACACCGGTCTGGCCGTGGAGGGGGAGACGGAGGCCGCATTGCGCGCCGCGCTGGCCGCGCGCCGGGGCTGGCTCACCAACCGTCCCGGTCTGGCCTTGACTTTGCAGGCCCACACCGCCACCGATGGCGTCGTGTGGATGGGTTCGACCGTCGCGCCGCACAACGCACTGCTGGTCGATGTGATCTATCACGACCTTTCGGCTGAGGTGGCGTCCCTGGCCATCTGGCAGAACGACCGGCCTTTGGCCCAGAGCGATCTACCCCAGGCCAACGGCGTCTGGCAGGTGACGGTTTCGGCTTTGCCCGGCAGTGTCCTCTTTGCCGTGGCGACTCAGGCCGACGGTGACTTTGCCGTCACCGCGCCCCTGCTGGTGGAGAACGGGGAGGGCGCAGTCGTGGTTCTCAACGAAGTCCTGCCCGCGCCGGCTGCCGACCTCAACGGGGATGGCAGCATCGACAGCAACGACGAATTCATCGAACTCTACAACCCCGGCAGCAGCCCTGTCTCCCTGGCGAGGTGGCGGCTGGAGGACAGGTCCAACACCGACCCCACCCGACGGCGCTTCAATTTGGGTGTGGCGCATATTGTGCCGGCGGGCGGCTTTCTCACCATTTGGGGCAACGAGAGCCACATTGGGTTGAACAACGACAGCGATCGGGTGGCGTTGTACGACAGCAACGACCGGCTGGTCGATTCTGTGGAATGGAACGCCCGCATCGAGAGAGGCCAGGGGTTGAGCCGGGTGCCTGACGGGGGGAACTGGCAGACCCGCGCGCCATCGCCGGGCGGGTCGAATCCGAACGACGCCCCCGGTTCGGGCGGGGGCGGTGGTGAGTCGGAGAGCTTGCCGCCCTGGGGCAGCGGGGCCGCGCCCGGCACACCCGGCGGAGAAGCGGTCGGCCCCTTTCGTTCCGTCACCGCGGCCAAACTGGCCGGCATGGAAGATGTTGTACACTTTGTCGGGGTGGTCACAGTCCCGCCCGGCCTCTTCAATTCGGCCATCTACGTGGCGGATCCAGCCTTGCCGCCCAACGACAAGACCGCCTGGCTGGGTGTGCAGGTCTATCTGCGCCGGGGCGACTTCCCAGAATTGGGCGAAGGGGATCGGGTGGATGTGCGGGGGACGATGCACAGCTTCCGGGGTGAGCGGGAAATTGTGGTGGAGCGGCCTGAAGATATCTGGCGGGTGGGGGCGGGCGAGCCGTTGCAGCCCCTGCCCATTGCGGCCAGCGCCGTGGGCGAGTCGTTGGAGGGACGGCTGGTCACTTTCGGGGGGTTCGTCGCCGGCTGGCTGGGGGTCAGCATCTTCCTGGGCGACCCGGACAATCCCGACGTCGAACCGGTGATGGTGACTGTGCGCAGCAGCCTGGGCTGGCGGCGGCCCTTCGTCAACAAAGGCGAACGCTGGCGGGTCACGGGGATCGTCAGCCAATCCGCGGCCGCGGCCCCGTGGAATGGGGGGTATCGGGTGCTGGTGCGCTATCCGAGCGATTTGGTGGAGATAGCGGGAAGATAGGGAACAAAGGTTGATTTTTGGTGAGTATTGGGTTAGGATAGAATTGTTCGATCGACACGACCACTTCTTCGGCCTCCCCTATCACCTTCGCACACATATCCCCGTGCGGATCGTCTGGGTATCGGAGATGGGGGGTATGTGGCCTACGATAACTTCTTTGGCTGGTACGGCGTAGGTGATACCACACAGATCGCCCTGCGCCACCTGGCCGAAGTAATCGTCGAAGACTTCGAAGATTCAGGCTGCGCTTCTTGTTTCTCATCGCGTTTTTAGAATGTCGGGTGCTGGTGCGCTATGCCGGGGATTTGATGAGGTTTTTGTGTATCAAAAAAAACGCGCAGTCCTTTTTCCCATCTTCGCAGCAACTTCAAAGGAGCAGGAATGAGCAAGTATGTGGTGGAATTTATCGGTACGTTTTTCCTCGTGTTAACCGTTGGTCTGACGCTGTTAGGCGGCAAAACGCCCGGCTTTGAGCCGATTGCCATCGGCTCGGTGCTGGCGGTGATGATCTTTGCCGGGGGGCACGTCTCCGGCGGCCATTACAATCCCGGCGTCACCCTGGGGGTGTTGCTGCGGGGCAAACTCCCAATGAATGACGCTGTGATGTACTGGGTAGCCCAGGTAGTTGCCGGGGTTGTCGCCGCGTTTGTAGCGATGGCCTTCTTCCCGGCCGCTACATCCCCGGCGTCCCCTACCCCTGTTCAGGGGCTGTTGGGTGAATTTATCTTCTCTTTCGCGCTGGTCTATGTGGTGTTGAACGTAGCCACAGCCAAAGGCACAGATGGAAACTCCTTTTATGGCTGGGCCATCGGTACGACTGTACTGGTGGGGGCCTATGCGGTGGGGGGCGTCACTGGCGGGGCATTCAACAGCGCGGTCGCCATCGGCGCATCTCTGATGGGTCTGCTCAGTTGGGGCAACATCTGGATTTACCTGGTGGCGAATCTGTTGGGCGGAGCGGCCGCGGCCTATGTCTTCAAGTACGCGCATCCGGGGGAGTGAATTCTCGACAGAAGTGGTCAGTAAGCAGTTATCAGTGGGCAGTTATCAGTGGGCAGTGAAACCAGGCCACTGATGACTGTTCACTGATAACTAAATTTATCTGCGCTCTGCAGAGGCGGCCTGCCAGAGCCGATGCGCCCGCCGCACCACCGCCCGGGACTCCCCATACATCTCGACCTCTTCCAGCCGCTCCATCGCCATCCAACGGGCATCGGCCGCGTCGTCGGCGGCGCGCAGATCGCCGGAGAGATAGCGCCCCCAGTAGTCTACGACGACGTAATGATAGTACACCCGGCCCGCTTCGTCTCGGATGATCGGCTCGAAGACGCCCACCAGATCGCAGATTTCCACGGCCACGCCGCACTCCTCCATCACTTCACGCCGCGCACCCTCCACCAGCCGCTCGCCCACATCGATCAGCCCGCCGGGCAGCCCCCACTGGCCCACATTGGGCGGCTTGCCCCGCTGCACCAGCAGGACCTCCCCCGCGTCGTTGAAGACTGCCGCCGCCGTCCCCACCAGAGGAGCGACGGGGTATTCGCGCTGTACACTCATAGGACGACGACTCCGCTGCGAGGGGGTGAAGGGTATCTTCTCATTCACCTCAATTTCAAGCGTTGGTTGATTTCCGCCAGGTCGAATTCCTCTGGGTCAAAGTCATCCCCGGCCCAATCGAGCATCTCCTCGGCCTCTTCGCTGTCGGGATTGCTGATGGTTTCCAGAAATTCTGCATACAATCCCTTCGGCCGTCCCCCCAACTTCGCCGGGATGCTTTTCCACTACGCCGATAGACAAGCCACCCAACGCCCGGCGGAGGCGAACTGATGCAATTCTACTCGCCCTTCATCCACCTGTCAATGACTCGCAAAGTTCCGTGGTCAGTGTGGTTGCGCGCAGTTACAAGACACTTACCCACGACATCGATTTCGACATCATTTGACCAGTGTCGCCCCACCATATCGGGTAGGAAAGGCAAGCGATCAGCAGCAGCCTGCTCCAATATCCAAGTGCGGCAAATCGGCATCATCCAGCGCGTAGCGCCCCTACAGGGTAACTGCTAAGCCAATCAGAAACGGACGCAGATCAAATCGATTGAAACGCAGATGGCGAAGCGCCCGTTGCCGAACAGCGCAAATCAATTCAGATCATGAAAATCTGCGTCCCTCTCTTCTCCTGGCTAAGTAGTTAGCCTACAGGGAAAATCTTTACCTGAAAAACTGTAGTGACAGGTTGCAACCTACTTCCCCACCCACTTCATCGCGTCCCAGGCCAGCAGCCGCGAGAGATAGGTTTCGCCCGTCACGTCGGCCAGGGAGACGTAATCCTGCTTGTCGCCCCGGAAGTTGTACGTCCCCAACGAGACCCACCGATCGCCGGAGGCCGACTGGTTGACCACCCGCAGGGTGAAGCCCCCTGCGTGGGAAATCCAGTAACGGGCGCTGCTTGTGGTGGAGTAGCGGTCGGGGATGTAGACAAAGACTTCGTAGCGCCCAGCACTTAGGCTGGGATACCAGCGCCCCCAGTTGTAGCCGGGGCGCGCCCAGTCGTTGTTCTGCGTCCAGTAGAGATGGCCGTTGTAGCCCTCGTTGGCGCTGGCCCAGCCGGAGGCCGTGCCGCCCCGCACAAAGCCCGCGTCCCGGTTGTCCACAACCACCCCGCCGGTGGTAGGCGGGACCGGCGTGGGTGTAGGCGCGGGACCGCTGCCCACCGGCGCCCAGGAAAGTCGGGCCACCGCGTTGCCGCTCTCCTCAAAGTACTCCATCTGCACAGTCACAGAGCCGCCGGGCAGGTAGATATCGCCCGTGTACTCTGTAGCAGATTGTAACTTCCAGGCGTCGATGAGTGTGTGGCCGTTGACAAAGAGCCGCGCGCCGTCGTCCACCGTCATGCGGAAACGGTGCATCCCCGCGGCCAGACTGAGTTTCTGACTCCAGCGCACAGAGAAGCCATCCCGATCCACGCCCGCAGCCGGGCTACCTGTGCCCCAATCGAAGTTGATGGCTGTGTCGTTGCGCACGACGACGGGTGCGCCGCTCAGGGATTTGTTGTTGAAATACTCGCCCTTCCAGGCGGTGATGGGGGGCGGTCCCGCCTGCCAGGAGAGTTTCGCCACCGCAAGACCGCTCTTCTCGTAATACTCCACCTCCACCAGATGGTGGCCTGCGCTCAGGTACTTTGTACCGGTGAATTGGGTGGCGCTGTGATCCCACCAGGCGTCGATCACCAATTCCCCGTCGATGCGCACCCGGATGCCGTCGTCGCTGATGGCGGTGAAGGTGTAGTCGCCGGGGGTCACGTCGATGTAGCGCGCCCAGCGGGCCGAGAAGTTGTCGCTGTTGACCCGGCCATCGGGCGAACCCGTGCCCCAGTCAAAATCCAACGCGCGATCCTCGCGGTTCAGCACAGGCGTGCCGCTGAGTGTGGTGTTGTTCCAATAGGACGCCTGCCAAAAGGGGTCTGTATGGCGGGGTGTCACCGGTCCCTGGGCCTGGGCATTGGCCGCGCCGAAGATCGACGCCAGCAACACCACCAATACCAACAGCGCCCCGGTGAACACAATTCGAGGTAAGTGGGTGGGAAGTCCACGTTGATAACGCATTGTTGTCTCCTTTTCTTTCAACCAATCGGAAGTTGCACTACACCAGTTGAAGCACGAGAATGGCCGGTCACTTCTGTGAACTGATGTGTTGCAATGCAGACGAATGAGACTCCTGGAATGTTCCTGTTATTGTAGGGCGGACTGACAGTCCGCCCTACAAATTTGCCTCCCTCCGCGCCATCACGTACACTACCCATTCACCATTCACTATTCGCTATTCACCATTCATAATTCTTATGCACTTCGACGCACTCACTCTGGCCGCTGTGGCCGCTGAACTCAATACGACCATCCGGGGCGGACGGGTGCAACAGATTCTCCGACCCGACGCACACAGCCTGGGCATGGAAATCTACGCCGAGCGCCAACGCCACTACCTCCTGCTCTCCGCCCATCCCCAGGCCAGCCGGATCCATCTAAGCGAGCAGAAGCTGCGCCGGGGGATGGAGAAAGAGACGCCCCTGCTGCTGCTCCTGAAAAAGTACGTGCGCGGTGCGATCCTCGACGCCATCGAACTGCCCATAGCCTACGAGCGGCTGCTCGCCTTGCGCTTTGACCACCCGGAACACGGCCCCACAATGCTGCTGGTCGAGCCAATGGGCCGTCTGAGCAATCTGATTCTGCTCGGCGCGGGCGGGCGCATCCTGGACGTTCTCAAGCGGGTTGCGCCGGGAGAGAACGCCCAGCGGGTGCTGCTCCCCAAGCGCGTCTACGCATATCCCCCGGCCCAGAACAAAATGCCACCCCTGGACGACGGCAACCCGGACTACTGCATCCGTTTGGCTGAACTCCTGGCCGCGGGCGGACGGCTATGGCGGGCGCTGGTGGACGGGGTGGAGGGTATCAGCCCGACGCTGGCGCGCGAGATCGCCTGGCGGGTGACGGGTGAGGCCAACGGTGACGCCGAGCCGGGACAGGTGGTGGCTCTAGCCGCGACGTTGCAGGAACTCTGGCAGTTGCCCCAAACCGGAGAGTGGATGCCCGGTCTGGCTCTGGACGAGGAGGAGGGGGTAAACGGTTTTGCTGCCTACGAACTCCACTTTGTGGACGACTTTCTGCCCGTGGAAAACATCAGCGCAGCCATCGCCCGTTTCTACGGCGAAGCAGAGCGGGACGCGGCCGGATCGACCGACGCCTATGCGGGGATGCGCAACGGCGTGGCGACACTGATTCGTCAGGCCGAGGAGCGGGTGCGTCGCCAGTTGGACGCCCTGGCCGCGGATGAGCCGGAGCCGGGCGACCCCGCCCAGTTGCGCACCCAGGCCGAATGGCTGCTGGCGTTGAGCAGTCAAGTGCAGCCAGGGCAGCGGGAACTGGTCGTACCGTTGGGCGAGGAAAAGCTGGTCATCCGCCTCTCCGCCAACGAGACGCCCGTCCAGCAGGCCGAGCGGATGTTTGACCGGGCCGCCAAATTGGAGCGGGCCGCGCTCTTTATCCCCAAACGCCGCGCCCTATTGGAAACGGACCTGCTCTATTTGGACCAATTGCAGAGTGATCTGGCCCTGGCCCAGAACCAGCCGGAGATCGCCTCTGTGCGGGAAGGGCTGCGCGAGGCGGGCTATCTGCGCCAGCATCCAGGCCGCCAGTTGAAGGTTGCCCCGGATCGCTCCAAACCCTTGCGCTACCTGTCGGCGGAGGGTTTCGCCATTCTGGTGGGGCGCAACGCTCGCCAGAACGAAATCGTCACCTTTGACGAGGCAGGGCCGGACGATCTCTGGCTGCACGTGCGGGATGCGCCGGGCAGCCACGTGGTGATACGCTGCGGCGGCCAGCCGGTGCGCGAAGAGACGGCCCAGGCAGCGGCCCAACTGGCGGCCTATTATTCCCGGCAGCGTGACGAGCGGGGCGTGGCGGTGGCGATGACCCGGCGGCGCTTTGTCACCCGCGCTCCGGGCGGGCGGCCAGGGCTGGTCCACATGCGCAACGAAGAGACGCTGCTGGTGGAAGGGGTTCTGCCGGGGTTGGCGGAAGGGTAGAGGGGAAAGGTCCGGCAGAAGACGCCGATTTCAATGCAGATCAGTTCAGATCATCAAAATCTGCGTCCCTCTCTTTTCGTAGCTGGACAGGCGGCGGGGCGCAATCAATCAGCCAGCACGCCCCGCACTTTGGCGGCCAGATCGTCCAGGGCGAAGGGCTTTTGGATCCACTCTGCCCCTGCCCGCAGCAGATCGGCGTGACCCCCAGCTT
>JACQGT010000486.1 GCA_016199425.1 Chloroflexota bacterium | reverse complement strand
GTATATGAATCGCTATCCCCACGCCTTCAGCGGCGGCCAGCGCCAGCGCATCGGCGTGGCGCGTGCCCTGGCCCTTCATCCCCAACTGATTGTGCTGGACGAGCCGGTCTCGGCGCTGGATGTGTCGGTGCAGGCCCAGATTCTCAACCTCTTGCAGGATTTGCAGGACCAATTTAACCTGACGTATCTGTTTGTCGCCCACGACCTGAGCGTTGTGGAACACATCAGCGACCGGGTGGCGGTGATGTACGTGGGGATGCTGGTGGAGAGCGCACCCACAGAGATACTTTATACGCAGCCTATGCACCCCTACACCGAAGCCCTGCTCTCGGCTGTGCCCAAACCCGACCCCCGGGAGCGGGGCGAGCCGATTGTGTTGGAAGGCGATGTGGCCAACCCGGCCAACCCGCCCAGCGGCTGCTACTTCCACCCCCGCTGCCGCTACAACGACAATCAACGCTGCACCGCAGAGACGCCCGAACTGCGCGAGATGGCAGTGGGCCACTTTGTCCGCTGCCATTATGCCGGGGAATTGGAGTTGCGGGGGGTGTTGGGATAGGCAAACTCTTTTTCTGGGGTAGAAGGGCGCGTCGCAAATGATCTGGACATATCGCGTTGTGCGCGACGAAATTGGAAGATACTCGATTCGCGAACTCTTTTACGAACGCGACGGTAGGTTAATCACCTATAGCAAAACGCCGGTTGCGCCCGTCGGTTCTTCATCTGAAGATTTGCTCCTTCAGATGCGAGAGTTGCGCGGGGCGTTCGATCTGCCCATCCTATCAACTGTCGAATTGGATGCAACGTTGAGCAAACAGGAAAAAACGGGACAAAAGGAAACGGGCCCCAGAATTTCACTGGAACAGATCAAAGTTGAACTGGCTGGAGAAGCTGAACCCGCATAGAATGTTTGTCGTATTCAGACGACTTGAACTATCAGAGTGACTTCGTGTCAGCGATGAGATGCGTGTGTGGAATCCATTTATAGATTGCCGCTTATTCTCGAGCCGCAACCGGAGGGGGGGTATACGATTACCTGCCCGATCTGGCCGGAATGGATTACCGAAGCGGATACGGTCGATGAGGTCAATGAGAATGTCGCCGATGCGATTGCCGCGCTAATTGATGCGTATCAGATTTTGGGAAGGACGCTGCCTCCTGCTTTGATGCCTTTGGCGTCACTGGCGACGAGTGAAATGTGAATTGATGAACGACCACCACCACACAAACGGCAACATCACACTGGAAGGGTTGATACCCTCCCAACCGGCGCGGCCGGGACGCACGCCGAAGGTGATGTTGCTCTTTCCGCCCAATTGGACGCCCACAATGCCCCATTTGGCCCTGCCCACGCTGACCGCGTGGCTACGCCAGGAGGGAATCGAGGTGATCCAGCGGGATTTGAATGTGGAAGTTTTCGACTACATTCTGACCCGGAAGTTCGTTGAGGAGTCGGTGGGACGGGTACGCGCGGCCTTTGGCCCACAGGGGAGCGCTCTGCGCCGCGCAGGACCGCCGCCGGAGACGGTACGCTGGGTATTGGAGACGGGGGCAAAGCTGGCCCGCCAGGTGGAGAAGGCAAAGGCTGTCTTGCGCAGCGACGCCTTTTTTGACGGGCCGATTGGTCTGCGTAATTTCCAAATCATCGCCGAGGCGCTGGAAATTGCCTCCCTGCCCTTTTACCCGGCCAGTCTGCATTTGCAGAGCTACGCAGCCGCTGGCCCGGTGGATAGCAGCCGTTTTTTGCTGGAAGGGGTGAAAGACCCCCGCCACAACATCTTTTTGGAAATTTACCGGCGCATTCTGCTGCCGGATATTGTGGCCGAGCAGCCGGATGTGGTGGGGATTTCGATTCCGTCGATGGCGCAGATGCTGCCAGGGTTGACCGCGGCCTGGCTGGTGCGAAAGGCAGGGCTGACCTGTCATATTACAGTGGGCGGCCCCCATATCAGTATGCTGCGCGAGGAGCTGCCCAAAGTCCCGGCCATTTTCCAACTCATTGACAGCGCAGTCATCTTTGACGGCGAGCGTTCCCTGGCGCAACTGGCCGAGGCGGTGGCAAATGGGGGCGATCTGGACCAGATTCCCAATCTGGTCTATCGGGATGGGGCGCAGATTCACACGACGAATCGCAAAGAGCCGGAGAAGATCGCCGCTCTGCCCCTGCCGGATTTCAGCGATCTGCCCCTGGATCGCTATCTGGCCCCCCGCCTGGCCCTGCCCCTGCTCACGGCCCGGGGCTGCTATTTTGGCAAATGCGCCTTCTGCAATGTGGGCTACGGCGAGGCGGAATCCTTCAGCCAGTTGCGGGCGCAGGCGTTGGCCGATCAGATGCTGGCCCTGCACGCGAAATACGGCGTCAAGCACATTTTCTTCTCGGATGAAGCGGTGACGCCCCGCAACCTGCGCGACCTCTCCCGGATTTTGCAGGGGGCAGGCAGCCCAGTGACGTGGGGCGGCTGTGTGCGTTTCGAGAAAGTGATCGACCGTCCGCTGTTGGATTCGATGGCAGCGGGTGGCTGCCGGATGATCCTCTTTGGCCTGGAGAGCGCCTCAGAAGCCATCATCGATCATATGATTAAGGGTACCCAACTGCCCCACATGAGCCGGATCTTGCGCGAAAGCTCAGAGGCGGGCATTTGGAACCACACCTTTTTCTTCTTTGGCTTTCCCGGCGAAACCATCGAAAACGCCCAGGAGACGGTGAATTTTCTCTACGCCCACAAGCCTTACATCAACTCCGCGGCTATGGGGACCTTTCTGATGGAGCGCTATTCCCCGGCCCATCGTTACCCAGAGTCGTTCTACGTCAAACGGATTATTGAGAAAGCCGACCGCGACCTGGCGATTTATTTCGATTACGAAGTGGTGTCAGGGATGAATGAGCAGATGGCAGATTTGATCCACGACCGCTTTCTGGACACCCTGCCCAAGAAGTCCTATCCGCAATTCTACGTCAGCGACGTCTATCGTTTTCTCTACGCCAGCTATCTGAACGAAAGGGGCATTCCCCACCCGCCCTGGCTGGTGCCGGAAGGTGAAAGGGTGACAGGGTGAAGATCGGATCAGCGCCGGTTGAGCTTATCGAATAGGTTGAGCTTGTCGAAACCCAGCGGGTAGACTCACGCATACAGGCGTAACCCGTTCGCTTGATTTCGATACGCCTCGCAGACTCGGCTACTCAATCAGCGCTCACTAGCCTGGTTGGTCGCCTCGTCACCACTCCTACAAAAGCCCAGAAAACTTAATTGACAGTATACTCACCCCCTTTTGCCTTCATTTATGCCTGCACTCGACCTGATCGCTCTGCTTCTCATACTTTTCTGGGCCGCGCTCCTTTTTGGCGGCTGGCTGCTGGGCAAAGACGCGCAGCGCTACCGGCGTATGCCCGTGTGGACGCGCATGGCCTCGTCGGCGGTGCTGGTGCTGCTGGGTTGGTACGGCTTTCTGCTGGCCCCCGCTGGCGATGTGGCAACCTACGCCCGGTGGATTGCCGTGGGCATGAGCTTCGGTTTTGTGGGCGATCTGTTGATGGCCGGTCTGTTGCCCGCGTCCAATCGGGTGCTGGGCGGGATCGCCGCTTTTGGCATCGGTCACGTGGCCTACATCGCCGCCATTGCAGGCTATCGGCCTGTACTCTGGTGGATGGTGGCTCTGGGGCTGCTGGCCGCGGCGGGGCTGTTCTACGGGGTATTCCTGCGCAACAAAAAGCACAGCCCGCTCCTCTGGGCTGCGCTGATCTACTCACTGCTCCTGGCTGCTACGGCGCTGTTGGGCGTGAGCCTGGCCCTGCAACTGCCGCTCTTTGGTGTGCTGGCCGCGGGCGGTCTGCTCTTCTTCGCCAGCGATCTCATCCTGGGTCTGGAACTCTTCAACCGTACTCGCTTCCCCTATCTGGGCGATTGGGTCTGGCTCACCTACGGGCCGGGGCAGGCGTTGATTGTGCTGTCGATCTGGTCGGCGTTGCAGACGATAGGATGATGGGATAATGGGATGATGGCGAGTGTTCCATCATCCCATTATCCCATCATCTTCTGAACTCTATCACCCTGCCGGATCACACCCGGCTGCACAACTTTGGCGCATAGCCCGCGCAGACGCATCTGCCGGCCCATGGGTGTCATCACGAACTTCTGCGCGTCGTTGCCGAAGCGGGCCGCGAACTTTGCGCAGCCCGTGTGGGGTTGGTCAGTCACTTCGATGACCGCGGAGCCGATGGCGAGCAGTGTGCCTACCGGCAGATTTTCCTCGCTCAAGTCCAAATCCATAAACAACTGATCCCCGGCCAGTTGCCAGCGCTCTTCTGCCTGGGCGACCAGATGGATGAAGCGGGTGTTGGTCACATTCAGTTGCATGTCCGGGTGGGACGAACCGTTATCCATGCGGTTGCTGCCTCGCTCGATCCAATTGTCACCCACCAATCCCATAGTCAGGTCGAGTTCTCCCTCCTCCAGCACGTCCCGCTGCTCGACCTGGGGACGGCGCACGATCAGTTCCAGCACGCCGGCGTCTTTGGGGGACTGGCGGACCTGCCCCAATCCGGCTTCAATTTCGGCTGTGGTCAGGTGTGTCAATTCGCTCATCGATCTCTCCTTCGGCTACGTAGGGCGATTGTCAATCCGCCCTACACATAGAAACCAGCCACCCATTCTACGTCCAGCCCACTCCCCTGTCAAAGTGGATTCGAGCCGCACGCTGTGATACAATCCCAGCATTCACTGTCCGCTCTCGTATCCGTGCAAATCCTTCCCATCCATGTAAACCCGTGTCCTTAATTTTGTGGAGGCCAGGAATTTTTCAATGATTGATACGAATCAGCCCACCTTTCCCTTTGGCCAGGCGATCGCCTGGCAGCCCAACCCGGAGTGGATGGCCGCCAGCAACCTGCAAGCTTTTATGGACCGCCACGCCATCGCCTCCTACGACGAGTTGCTGGCCCGTTCCATCGACGACATCGCCTGGTTCTGGGATGCGGTGCTGGCCGATCTGGACATCCGCTTTGACGTTCCCTACAGTCAGGTGGTGGACTTGGGCGGCGGCATTCAGTTTCCCCACTGGTGTGTGGGCGGGCGTATGAATATCATCCACAACTGCCTGGACAAGTGGCAGGGGACGCCGGACAGGGATCGGCCCGCCTTCATCTACGCCGGGGAAGAAGGCCAGAGCATCACCCTCACCTACGCCGAACTCAACGCGGAGGTCTGCCGCTGCGCCAACGCTCTGCGCAGCCTGGACGTTGGCAAAGGCGACGCCGTGGGGCTGTATATGCCGATGATCCCCGAACTGGCCGCGGCTTTCCTGGCAATTGTAAAGGTGGGAGGGGTGATCCTGCCTCTCTTCAGCGGCTACGGCCCCTCCGCCATCAGCAGCCGCCTGCGGGACGCCGACGCCGTAGCCGTCTTCACCGCGGACGGCCTCTACCGGCGGGGCAAGCGGGTGGCGCTGAAGCCGACACTGGACGACAGCCTGGCCGACGTGCCGACGGTGCAGCGGGTGATCGTCGTCAACCGTACCGGCGGCGAAGATACCCCTATGCAGGCCGGGCGGGACATCTGGTGGCACGATCTGGTCCCCCATCGGCCGGACGCGGCGGAAACCGAACCGACCAGCGCCGAAGATGTGCTGATGATTATCTACACCAGCGGCACCACCG
This sequence comes from Chloroflexota bacterium, assembly GCA_016199425.1. Classification (GTDB taxonomy): domain Bacteria; phylum Chloroflexota; class Anaerolineae; order Caldilineales; family Caldilineaceae; genus JACQGT01. The sequence goes on along the minus strand of JACQGT010000486.1, from coordinate 6,770 downwards.
GGCGACCCAAAGGCGCGGTGCATACCCATTGCGGCTTCCCGGTGAAGGCGGCCCAGGATATGCGCCATGCGATGGACCTGAAGGCGGGCGAAGTGATCTATTGGATGACCGATATGGGCTGGATGATGGGTCCATGGCTGGTCTTTGGCAGCCTGCTCAACGGCGCGGCCATGCTTTTCTACGACGGCGCGCCCGACTTCCCCGGCGTGGATCGGGTGTGGGAACTCTGCGCCCAACACCGGGTCACCCATTTGGGCGTGTCGCCGGTTCTCATCCGTGCCCTGGCCCCCCACGGCCCAGAGCCGGTGCGACGCCACGATCTTTCAGCCCTGCGCGCGGTCGGTTCTACCGGCAGCCCCTGGGACCCGGACTCCTGGCGCTGGGTTTTTGAGACTATCCTGGGCGGGACGAAGCCCATCCTCAACTACACCGGCGGCACGGAGATCAGCGGCGGCATTCTGGCCGGGAATTTCTTCAAACCCCTCAAACCCGCGGCCTTTGGCGGGCCGATTCCGGGGATGGCCGCGGATGTGGTGGATGAGACAGGGGCTTCTGTGCGGGGCGCGGTGGGCGAGCTGGTCATCCGCCAGCCCTGGATCGGCATGACCCGTGGCTTCTGGCGCGACCAGCAGCGTTATGTGGATACCTATTGGAGCCGCTTCGAGACTATCTGGCTGCACGGCGATTTCTGCGCCATTGACAAAGACGATCTCTGGTACATTCTGGGGCGCAGCGACGATACCATCAAAGTGGCGGGCAAGCGGCTCGGCCCGGCGGAGGTAGAGGCGATTGTCAACGCCCACCCGGACGTGGCAGAGTCCGCGGCCATCGGCGTGCCCGATCCCATCAAAGACAACGAAGTGGTGGTCTTTGTGGTGCTGACATCGGGCGCACAGGCCAGCGAGTCATTGCGCGCAATGCTGGAAGGACTGGTCACTGCGGAATTGGGACGACCCCTCAAGCCCCGGGAGGTGAAGTTCTGCGCCGCCCTGCCCAAGACCCGCAATGCCAAAGTCATGCGCCGGGTGATCCGGGCGGCCTATCTGGGCGAAGCGCTGGGGGATGTGAGCAGCCTGGAGGATGCGGAGACGGTGGCGGCAATACAAAACGCTTGTTGAACGGTTGATTGGGGGCTGACTGATACAATGCAGGCAGACGACGAAGCAACTATGCAGTTGTATCTAACGCCAGCCGTTCGGCCAGCCACAGGTTGATGAGCGTCTCTGGCAACAGACCACGCCGCCGCGCACGATCTTCCAATTGAGAATAGATCGTTGGGTCTACTGTAACTCTACAGCGGAGCAGGGCGCGCACAGTAACCTCCACCGCGTGAGTTTGCTCCCAATACTCGTCCAAACTATGCTTGTCCCAGAACTCGCCGATCTCTTCAGGGTTGGTTGCCGACGAGATGCTCGTGCGTTCCAATTGTTTAGTGCTGTTCATATCGTCTTCGTTCTCGTCTGTCCATATCTCTGGCGCTGACAATCAACACCACGTGGTTCGGTTTGCGAACGAAGAATATGCCGTTCTCTCTTTCTAAGGTTGAACAGATTGTCGATGCATCTGCATTGTCGTTAGAATTCCTCGGTCATCATTTGTTATACTCAATCTACAGCATCCCTGGCTTTGTGTCAATGAGTAGCAACAGGCCAATCCTATTGTCACAAGGAAGCCCCGTGAACCTTTTCGACGCCATCCACACCCGCCGCACCATCAAAGAATTCACCGCCCAGCCCGTGCCCGACGACCTGCTGCACCGGGCATTGGACGCAGGACGTTGGGCGCAGAACCACCGCATGAGCGAACCCTGGCGCTTTGTGATTCTCGGCCCCCAAAGCCAGCGGGCTATCGCCGCCATCTCTGGTGATGTGCTGGTGCAGACGGCGCGGGCAGACGCCGAGACTCTGGCGAAGATGCGCGCCGACGCCGAAGCGAAGATACTCTCGAAACCCCGCGTCGTGGCTGTCACCTGCTGTCTGTGCGGCGATAAAGAGGTGGAGACCGAAGATTACGCCGCAGTTGCCTGCGCGGTGCAGAATATCCAACTAGCCGCCTGGGGGCTGGGGTTGGGCATGCAATGGAGTACCAGCCACTTCACCACCCGACCGATGACCTACGAACTACTCGGCGTAGACCCGGCCCGGGAGATGATTGTGGGCCTGCTCTACTTCGGCTACCCGGCCGTCGTGCCCGATCCCAAGCCGCGCAAGCCCCTGGCTGAGGTGGCCAGGACGCTGCCGTAGCTATCTTAGGCTAATTTCTGTGGTTGGCTGGTTTGGTTCTGGTTTGTCAAGGCGAGGTGAAATGATGGTAGCCGTCCGTGTTGGCAGCAAAGTGCGCGCCCAGGTGACAATTGTGGAGCAGGGCCGCGCCCGCAAACGGCTGGACTATCTGGCGGCGGAAGAGCCGCTGGAAATCCGCCTGCAGGCGGGTGGGCAAACCCAGACTGTCGCGGTCACAATGCGCACGCCCGGGGCCGATTTTGAGTTGGCCGCCGGTTTTTTGTACGGCGAAGGGGTGGTCAGCGAGCGGGGGCTGATCCGCCACATCTCCTACTGCGTGGACCCGGAGGTGGACGTGGAGCAGCGCTACAATATCGTCAATGTGGGGCTACACCTGCCCGGCTTGCCCAAGCTGGCGACGCTGGAACGCCACTTCTACACCACCAGCGCCTGCGGTGTCTGCGGCAAGGCCAGCCTGGAGGCGATTGAGATGCGCGGTTGTCCTGTGCTGCCCGCGGGTCTGGTTGTTGCACAGGATGTGCTGGTCGGGCTGCCGGAAAAGCTGCAGGAGGGGCAAGGGCTTTTCAACGCTACCGGCGGACTCCACGCCGCAGGACTATTCAGCGCTGCGGGTGAACTGCTCTGTCTGCGCGAGGATGTGGGGCGTCACAACGCCGTGGACAAAGTAGTGGGCTGGGCGCTGCTCAACCGCAAGCTACTCCTCTCCGATTGTCTGTTGCTGGTGAGCGGGCGGGCTTCCTACGAAATCCTACAAAAATCGACGGTGGCAGGAGTGCCGGTCGTCTGCGCCGTCTCCGCGCCCAGCCATCTGGCCGTGGATGTGGCCCGGCAGTTCGGCGTGACGCTGGTGGGGTTTCTGCGCGGGGAGCGCTTTACGGTCTATGCAGGGGAGGAGAGGATTCGAATTTCTTAGGCCGGTTGGGGCAGATCCAGCCTATCTTCGATCCACTCACGCACAAGAGCAGAAACGGATTTCTGAGCAGCCAACGCTTCGGCGCGTAGCACAGCTTTGTCAAGTCCATTCAGATGGATTGTAATCTGGGCGTCTATATCTTTATCGTCCTGTGCCTGCACATCGATCCGCTCGAAATAGGCAGCAGGAAAAGTGTAGTCTTCGCCAGATTCGTCAACGATACACAGATACCCCAGTTGTTCCTCCTGAGAGTCTGGTAAGGCTTTATAGACCCTCCCGATGACGAGATCGGGAATGGTTGGAGCATCCTGCACGGAAGGGTGTTGGAGGTATTGACGATTGTCTATGCAGCGAACGTGCATCAGTTATTTCCTCACCGTTCTTGATAAAGTTTATTGAGTCCAGAACAGTTTAGAACGGAATATCTGTCACGTTCTCGTAGCGATTGGCGTAGGTAATTTGTCTATCGAGAGTCAAACGGATTTCGTAGCTATCCAGAGGAGGGCGAAAAGCAACACCATAGCGATAGTTGATAGCGTTCAATTCCAACGCAGGAGAATCTGCGGTAAGGGTGTGCTCTCCTGTATTGACCGTCACGACGCAATGGAAAGGACCCGGTGAGGAGGAATCCGGCCAGAATTCAAAGTATGCCTTCTCAGGGTACAATCGAACTGATTTCACAAAAGTGTGCCTGCGTTCAAACAAATCGAATCGATTTGTTGCTGTGATTCTGCCTCGATATTGTCTGCGCACAGTTGGTGGAAGCAAATGTAGGAGGGTTTCTTTTTCTGCCTCTGATCGGCAACAAATATAACGAAGAGCGTTCAAATCAACCTGATTCGGCACTATTGCTTCTGCACAACGCCGAAATGCAATATCTGTTTCTTCGTGTTTTGTACGATCATAACTTCCACTATGGTATATTTTTCCCCACGGCAACTGAGCAAGTTCGTCAGCAGTTGAGAACAACTGATGACCGGAGCTGGCCATATTGCCATCGGAAAACTGGCAATCGGCGCGTGTCAAGATTTCGACAGAGTCAAACAGAAAAAAGACTGGAACCGGACAATGAGCGTCAGGAAATTTTGAAGAACGGCAAAATCTGGCTGGAGCGAATGCCTTCGGCCCAGAATTGGGTTGGCGTCTTTGGTCGAAAATAAAAACGAACGGAGTGTTTGACGAATTCATTTGTTGCAGACAGAACCTGGCTGCTGCCGCTGCTCACGATGAGTCTCCCCCGATTTTCCGCCTCAGCCCTGCTGTATACAAAGCCATCCGTTAGAACACTAACCGCATTCCGTAGATCTGTATAGTGGAACACAAAACGCGGCCAAAGTTCACGCTCTGTACGTTGCATCCGTTGCGTCAGATCGGCGAGAAACTGTTGTATTCTGTCTGTGTCCGCTTTTCTGGCGATCATTGCTCACTCGACCGTAAACAATGACATTTGTGCGGAGGACTGTGAGCGAGTGAAAGCTGAAGGGAGTATTTGCAAACCCGTAACCGGGGACTTTCCAAATTTATCAAATTGATCCGCGACGCGGACTGGTTTGACATATTCGAGAGCGGAAAAAATCGCTGTCAGGTACGAAAGTTTTCTGTCAATGCCTGGAGCGATATGTCGCATAGAAAAACCGTAGGTCCGAAGCTGCTGCCAGAATGCCATCACCGAATCATACGGGATATGGTCTGTATGCGCTCCACTCTCAATCGCAATTCCTGGTGGATCATCTGAAATGTATGCCCTGAACTTGCTTTGGTTGACTACCGTCTGAAACGTAGACTGCTGTTTGAGCAGATTCCGCACATCCCCCCAGACTTCTGCGAAAGGCAGGCTCGATGGTTCGGAACGCAGCCATTTCTGCATCGCTGCCGGATCTAAATGCTCTGGGACAAATGGGTCGCTTCTGTCAGGGTAAATAAAGACATCAATCGGTAGTCGCGCCAGATATTCGTGCATCACGGGCTGGACTTGCGACTTGAAATCCAATTGACCGTTTCCGCAGCCAAGTGGTGGAAATGCGATACTGTGAATCCCCATCTCGTCATAGCTATCGACAAATTTCTTCAGACCGGCCGAGACATACTCAATTCTGGACGGTTGCTTCCAATGTCGTTTTGTAGGAAAATTCAGCACCCACTTATTTGGGCTTCGATATAACCAAAGGTTGCCAATATCGAATTGCTTTCTTTCGCACAAATCGCGATATTGGGCAAACATTTCAGGGAACATCTGCTTAAATTGCAGCGCCACCCCTTTTCCCATTACTCCTTCGGTATTAACGGTATTGACCAGCACCTGAGCGGGTGACTGAAACAGATCCCCTTGAACATAAAGAATCATAGGAGCCTACCAGTTCTGCGATAGTTACGAAAATCCAGGATGACCTAATCCTACCACAATTGATTGGCTTTGGCTATAGTCTGCTCTTTGGTCGCGTGAGCCGTCTACGCCTTCACCAGCGCCTCGGCGTACAGCCCCTGATAGCCCCGCCGCCGCTCGCTCTCGCTCAGTTCGCTGTTGACCTCGGCGTCGTACTTCCCGGCCAGCAGCTCCCGGTAGAAGCCATAATCGACCCCCATCACCTTCTCGTCGTCGGGGAAGCGGTGGTAGTTCTCTTTGCTCATGCGGCTTTTGCCCTCGGCGATCAGTTGATTGCCCAGAGCGGAGCCGGGATAGGGCGCGTAGTAGGAAATGGAAGGAAAGACCCGCTTCATCCGTTTGAGCATCCGCATCGTCTTGAAGGCATCTTCCGGCGTCTCGCCAGGGATACCCAGCATTATATTCGACCAGAATTTGGGCGGCTCTTTGCCTTCGGCTGCCATCTCGTCGCCGATGCGGTTGAGCAGGTCGATGGCGAAATAGTTGTCCTCTTCGTTGCACTCTTTGTTGAGCAGACGCAGGATGCGGTCGCTGCCCGACTCGAAGCCGATAGAGATTAGATTCCAGTTGGTCTCCCGGATCAGCGCCTCGAAGAGGTCCGGCCACTGGCGCACAGTGTCCGCTCGGCCCGCAGCCCAGTAGGGCCAGACTTTGTTGGCGCGCCGGGGATACTTTTCGATCCACTCCTTCAGCCAGGTGGGATTCTGGAAGAACATCGAGTCGTGGATAACAATCGAACCCACGCCGTATTTTTCGTCCAGCGCGTTCAGGTCGTCGATAACCCTATCCACTGGGCGGCGGCCCATATTGGGAATGTACGACGCTTCGTTGCAGAAGACACACTGCCAGGGGCAGACCCGGCTGGTGATGATTGTTGCCACCGGCGACGGCCCCCAGCCACACTCCGGCTCCAGCGGCCAGTTGAATTTGCGGCGCAGCTTCCAGTTGGCGGGCCTGGGCCAGAGTTCCCGGTTGATGGCGGGCCAGTCGGCCATCGACTTTGCCCCCCGTCCCCGGAAAAGCCGGGGGTAATTGTCCGGGTTGCGCACCAGATCGACGATTGTCTCCTCGCCCGGCCCCTGGCAGATTTTGTCGAACTCGGCCACTTCCAGCATTTCGTCGGGGGCAACCGTCGCGTGCATCCCGCCGGCCATCACCAGCCCGTGCGGGTTCACCTGCTTGAAGACCTGGGCCGCCTTCAGCCCGGCGGGGAAGGTGTAGCTGCGCACAT
>JACQGT010000499.1 GCA_016199425.1 Chloroflexota bacterium | reverse complement strand
TCCGGGTCAACTCCGGCGGCTTCCGCAAAGGGGGCAGCTTTGACGATCTGATCGCGGCCAAAGGCTGGGTGGATCCCTGGCCTGGCTACACGAAGGATGATGCGCTGGGTTGGGTCACAGACGCCATCGCAGCCTGTCTCCCCCACGCCGAGCAGCGGGGGGTGATGCTCCTGCTGGAAAACCACTGGGGGCTGACGACCTTCGCCGCAGATATGCGCCATCTGATCGAGACGGTCAATTCCCCCTGGCTGGCGGCGATTCTGGATATGGGCAACTTTCTCTTCGAGGAGGATATGTACGCGGCGATGGAGACGGTCGCTCCCTATGTCTGGCTGGCCCACGCCAAGACCTATCCCGGTGGGGGAAGCTGGTACACCCTGGATTTGGACTACGCCCGCATCTTCCGTATTCTGCTGGATGCGGGCTGGCAGGGCTACTGCTCCATCGAAATGGAAGGCGGCGAGGAGGCGTCTACGGCCATGCCCAAAAGTGTGGCGCTGTTGCAGGCGGCCTGGGCTGATGCCACGAAATAAAGAGGAACGCAGATTGCGCAGAAATTGTGCCCGTAGGACGGAATGGCATTCCGTCCTACAATTCCAGCAGGTAGAATCTGCGTCTTCTGCGTCATCTGCGTTCAAAAGAGAGGTATCTCCTTTGGGACAGTTGTTGGGTGTGTTAGCAGAAATCTACGGGGGCGGTGCAGGCGGACAGATGGCCCGCTACCGGGTCGCGCTGGATGGCTTTCGGGTGCGCTACGGCCCCGGCCCGGTCCACATCTTCCGCGCGCCGGGGCGGGTCAATCTCATCGGCGAGCACACAGACTACAATCACGGCTACGTCCTGCCTGTGGCCCTGGACCGGGACGTTCTGCTCCTGGCCCGCCCGCGCGCGGACGGGGAAGTGTGGCTGGCGAATGTGGAAAGCGACTTCACCCCGCGCGGCTTCGCTGTGAGCGACGCCATCCCCGCCGCGCCCGCGGGGGATTGGAGCAACTACGCCCGGGGCCCGGCCCAGGAGTTGACGCGGCTGCTGGGTACACCCGTGGCGGGCTTCGACGGGTTGGTGAGCAGCGCGCCGCCCTACGGCGTGCCCCGAGGCGCGGGCGTCAGTTCTTCCTCCGCGCTGACGGTGGCGATGGCTGTGGCCTTTGCCCACTTTGCCGGCTGGCGCTGGCAGGGCGCAGAGATGGCCCGCCTCTGCTCCGATGCGGAGTGGTACGTGGGCACCCGGGGCGGCATTATGGACCAGTTTATCGCGCTCCTGGCCGAGCGGGGGCACGCCCTCTTTTTGGACTGCCGCCCGGACGCCGACGGCGACTTCCGCACCCGCTCCATCCCCCTGCCCGCGGGCTACCGGCTGCTGGTGATGGACAGCGGTGTGCGCCACTCCAACACCCGCAACAAATTCAACCAGCGGGTGGCGGCCTGCCGGGCCGGTGTGGCTCTGTTGCGCCGGGAACGTCCCGGCATTACCCATCTGCGCGATGTGGAGAATGCGGACTGGTCCGCGCTGGAGGAGCAGCTTCCCGAAGAAGTGAGCGTAGCTTCTCTGCGCGGCCAGGGCGTGGCATTGGGTGACCTGCCCAATGTGCCGGACGACGCGCCCCTGCGGGTGCGGGCCTGTTGCCGCCACGTCTGGACGGAGAACCGCCGGGTGCTGGCGACAATTGATGCGCTGGATCGGGGCGATATTCCTCGCGTCGGCCAACTGCTGAACGAGGCCCACACCAGCGCCCGGGACGACTATCGCATCAGCACACCGGAACTGGACGTACTGACCGGCGCGGCCCGGCAGATCGACGGTGTGGCTGGGGCGCGGCTGACCGGCGCGGGCTGGGGCGGCTGTGTGATTGCGCTGGTCCCGGACGGCCAGGTGGAGGAGTTTTCGACGCACGTGGGGCGGTTCTACACCCGGGCGACCGGACGGCAAGCAACGATTTTTCCCTGTCAGGCGGGCCCCGGCGCGGGGCTGGTGGCCGTGGCCGAAGTGTAGTATACTCGGTAGACCGCAGACCACAGACGGCGGACCGCCGATACCCTCCCCGGCAGTGTGCGTGCAGGAGAAGCAGCGATGAGTGTTGCCATTCCACTTACACCGCCCATTTTAGATGCTCTGCCCAAGACAACGCGGTTGGATAGTGCCATCGATTTAGACTGCGACGAAGCGATCCCTATGCTACATGCGTCGCGTTCGGTGCAGGCGCGTATCGAAGATTTATTGAACAGACAGCGCCGCTCCCCGCTTTCCGACAGTGAGGATGCGGAACTGGAAGCCTACGCAGAGTTGGACGACTGCTTGAGTTTTCTCAATCGTGTTATTCGTAATCTCCAGGAATCGGCGTGAATCTGCGTCTTTCTGCGTAATCTGCGTCCAAAAACTATAAACAACTCACCCAAAAGGAGACACCGCCCGTGGATGGACAACCCTCCCCCAGCCACATCGAAAAATCCTACGCCCTAGCCCAAGAGCGCTACGCCGCCCTGGGCGTGGACAGCGACCGCAGCCTAGACTTGCTGGCCCAGATTCCCATCAGCCTGCACTGCTGGCAGGGCGACGACGTGCTGGGTTTTGAAGACCCGGAGCGGGGGCTGAGCGGCGGCATTATGGCGACAGGCAACTATCCGGGCAAGGCGCGCACCGTCGCTCAACTGCGCCAGGACCTGGACAAAGCCTACAGCCTCATCCCCGGCAACCACCGGCTCAACCTCCACGCCAGCTATCTGGAATCGAATGTGAAGGTCGCCCGCAACGAAATCGGGCCGCAGCATTTCCGGGGCTGGGCCGACTGGGCCAAAGCCAACAACCACGGCATCGACTTCAACCCGACGCTCTTTTCCCACCCCCTGGCCGACGATGGCTTTACCCTGGCCCACGCCGACGCGGGTATCCGCCAGTTCTGGATCGAACACTGCATCGCCTGCCGGGAGATCGGCGCTTTCTTTGGCGCAGAGATCGGCACACCCGCGGTCACGAATATCTGGATTCCCGACGGCTACAAAGATATGCCGGTGGACCGGGCCGCGCCCCGCCAGCGGCTGAAGGATGCCCTGGACGCGGTGCTGGCGAAGCCGATTGACAGCCGCTACAATCTGGACGCGGTGGAGTGCAAGCTCTTTGGCCTGGGTTCGGAAAGCTACGTCGTCGGCTCCCACGAGTTCTACCTGGCCTACGCCGTCGCCAACCAACTGGTCCTCTGTCTGGACGCCGGCCACTTCCACCCCACCGAAGTCATTTCGGACAAAATCTCGTCCACCCTGCTCTTTGTACCCCGTCTGCTGCTGCACGTAAGCCGGGGTGTGCGCTGGGACAGCGACCACGTGGTCACGCTCAGCGACGAGTTGCAGGCGATAATGCAGGAGATCGTGCGGGGCAACTACCTGGACCGGGTACACATCGGGCTGGACTTCTTCGACGCCAGTATCAACCGGGTGGGGGCCTGGGCCATCGGCACGCGCAACGCGCTGCGCGCTCTTCTCCTGGCCCTGCTGGAACCCATCGATGAATTGCGCCGTTTGGAGCAGACGGGCGACTTCACCGCCCGCCTGGCTTTGCTGGAAGAACTGAAGGGTCTGCCCTACGGCGCGGTCTGGGACTACCACTGCCTGCGCCAGGAAGTGCCGGCGGGGATGGGTTACGTGACAGAAATCCGGCAGTACGAGAAAGATGTGCTGGCGAAGCGGAGCTATACCTGACAAGGTGACAAGGTGGGTGGGTGACAAGGTAAAAAAAAGAAAGAAAACGTCACTCTATGGCCGTGCTCAGTATAAAATCAGTCTGGCAGACAGGAACCTATGGCTTTTCTTGTGAATGGACCACTTGCTGTGTTGGGGCGTGAACAACAGAAACTGCTCTCGTTTGTACGGGATGCGTACGCTTGGAAGACCCCCGAAGAATTGATTTTGTTTGGCACAGCCATACTGGTCGGGCTGGGCACAGGTCTGGGCGCGGTGGCCTTCATCTGGCTGCTGGGGCAAATCGGCGGTCTGACCCAATGGATGCAAAGTCTTCTGGGCAGTGTGGCGGGGCTGCTGCTGGCCATGTCGATAGCAGGGCTGATCGTCGGCTATGTCATTGATCGCTGGGCCAGCGAAGCCAAAGGCCACGGCGTGCCCGAAGTGATGGAAGCGGTTGCCCTGCGCGGTGGGCACATCCGCCCCCGCGTGGCTGTGCTCAAAGTGCTGGCTTCGTCGATTACCATCGGTACGGGCGGTTCTGCCGGGCGCGAGGGGCCAATTGTCCAGGTGGGTGCGGCGCTTGGCTCGACTGTCGGCCAACTCTTCCACTTCAGCGGCGATCGCGTGCGCACACTGGTGGCGTGCGGTGCGGCAGCGGGTATTGCTGCCACTTTCAACGCGCCCATCGCCGGTGCGATCTTTGCCCAGGAAGTGATCCTCAACAACTTCACAGCCCGCTACTTTGGAATGGTCGTCATCAGCGGCGTGGCAGCCAGTATCGTCAGCCGCGCCTTGCTCGGCGACAAACCGGCTTTCCTGGTCCCCGCTTACCCGATGAACCACCTGGCCGAGTTGGCCGTCTATGTGGTTCTGGGGCTGCTGGCCGCCTGCGTGGCCGTGCTTTTCATCCGGGTCCTCTATAAATTTGAGGAATCCTTCGACAGTCGGCCGCTTCCGCTCTACGTGCGTACAACGGTGGGGATGGTGCTGACCGGGCTGGTCGCGCTGCTGCTGCCCGGTCGCGAGGTTTTGGGGCCGGGTCTGCATATGATCGGCGAAGCCATTGCCGGGGATTTCAATATGGGGCTGGGCTTGATGGCGGCGCTGTTGCTGCTCAAGATGTTGGCGACAAGCTTCACTCTGGGCGCGGGCAATTCGGGCGGCGTCTTTGCGCCCAGCCTCTTTATGGGGGCGATTCTGGGCGGCATTGTCGGCCAGGTGGCCCACGACCTGTGGCCTGGGATTGTCACCAATCCCGGCGCGTATGCGATTGTGGGCATGGCCGCGGTCTTTGCCGGCGCGGCCCGTGCGCCCATCACTGCCGTGCTGATCGTTTTCGAGATGTCCGGCGACTACAAACTGATTCTGCCGTTGATGCTGGCGACGGTCATCTCGACCTTTCTGGCCGAAGCCATTTTCAAAGAATCGATCTACACCCTCAAACTGCGCATGAAAGGCGTACACTTACAGGGCGGGCGGGATGTGGACATTATGCAGGGCGTGAGCGTGACCGAAGTGATGGGCCGGGACCTGCACACCATCTCCGACAGCGCCACCCTCACCCAACTGTCCGACACCTTCAGCCAGACCCGCAGCCACGGGCTGCTGGTGCTGGACCCGGCGGGCAAGCTGTGGGGGATCATTACGGTGACGGATTTGGACAGAGCAGTGGCCGAAAAAATGCCCCGCGCTACTCCTGTCTCCCACATCGGCACACCCTTCGAGCGGTTGGCCGTTGCCTATCCCGACGAGACAATAGGCGACGCACTCGCCCGCATGAGCGTGCGTGGCTTTGGCCGCCTGCCTGTGGTCGCCCGCCAAGATCGCGGCCAACTGCTGGGGATCATCCGCCGCGCGGATATTATCAAAGCCTACAATGTAGGGCTGGCGCGCCGGGCCGAATTGCAGCACCGCACCCAGCGCACACAGCTACGCAATCTGGACGGCACCGAGTTTGTCGAAGTGGTGTTGGGCGCAGACGACAGCGCGATTGGCAAGTCCATCCAGGAGATCAGTGGCGCTCTGCCCCAGGACGCCATCCTCGTCTCCATCCGGCGCAATGGGCGGGTTCTCATTCCCCACGGCACAAGCCGTTTCGAGGCGGGCGATCTGGTCACGGCCTTCATCCACACCCAAGATATCGACGCGCTTGTCACCGCGTTGCGCCAGCAGACACAACTCGCATAGACGGTAGTATCTATTACCCACCGATTGACTGGATTCCATGCCCAACACTCTTGCCACAGACGCGGCTGCCAGACGCAGCCACGAACAGACTCCTCCCTGGGTTTCCACACACCCGGCAACAGCCCAAGCCAATCAGCTGGTCATCCTGGCAACCGGAGGCGGCAAACGCTATCTGATTACTCTGCGCCCTGGACAGACCTTTCACACAAATTTGGGCCACTTTCAGCACGACGATCTCATCGGCCTGCCGCTGGGAACCACAGTGCATAGCCAACTGGGGAATGCGGTCCTCCTATTGGAGCCGTCCCTCTCCGATCTGATCAACCGCATCAAACGCAACACCCAAATCATCTACCCCAAAGATGCGGCCTATCTGGTTCACAAATTGAGCCTGCGCAACGGCGATCAGGTGATCGAGGCGGGCACGGGCAGCGGCGGGCTGACGATTGCCCTGGCCTGGGCCGTGGCCCCCGCCGGCCGGGTCTACACCTATGAAGTGCGGGCCGACAATTACCAGATCGCCAGAACAAATCTGGAACGGGTGGGGTTGCTGGACAATGTGTCTATGTTCCAGCAATCGGTGGCCGAGGGCTTTCGCCAGCAGGGCGCGGACGCGGTCTTTCTGGATGTACGCACACCGTGCCGCTTTTTGGACCCGGTGCGTGCGGCGCTGCGGCCCGGTGGTTTCTTTGCCGCGTTGGTTCCCACCACCAATCAGGTCATCGAACTGTTGGCAGATCTGGAGCGCAAAAGTTTTGCCGACATTGCCGTGGAGGAGCTGCTGCTGCGCCAATACAAAGTCGTGCCGGAGCGCCTGCGCCCGGACGATTCGATGGTCGGCCATACGGGATATCTCGTCTCTGCCCGCCCAGTGGTGGATCCGACAGACCCAGGCCGCTGGCTTTCGGAAGAGCGCAAACGCTACGCGGCACGCAAGGAATTTGAAGCGAAGGTGCAAGCCGAGGAGGAACGTCGCCGGGCCGAACGCCCCGACGACGGACGGCGCTACCCCCGGCTGCCCCTCCCCTGAGGCAAGGATCACAACAGGAATTCCCCAATGAACGACACTTACCACGAATACTTCGGCAATATCCACATGCACACAACCCACAGCGATGGGGTGGGCGACTTTGAGGAATTGGTGCAGGCAGCCGCCTCGGTTGGCTTACACTTCGTCTTTGTGACGGACCACAACGTTCTGGTGCGGGACAGCGAGGAAGGCTATCGCCACGGAGTGTTGACACTGGTCGGCGAAGAGATCCACGACCCGGACCTGGAACCACCGGGCAACCATCTGCTCTGCCTGGGTGTCGAGGAGGATCTCACCCATCTGGGCGCGCAACCACAAAAGCTGATCAACGGTGTGAACGCCCGCGGCGGTCTGCCCTTTCTGGCCCACCCCATCGAGCGCTTTACCCACCTAATCCCCACCCACTATCCCTGGCGCAGTTGGGAAGTAACCGACTTCCACGGGGTCGAACTCTGGAATTATATGTCCGGTTTCCGGGGGATGGTACACAGCAAAGCACAGGCCCTGCTGATGGGCTTCTTTCCCCATTGGTTCACCGACGGCCCTTTGCCAGAAATGTTGGCGAAGTGGGATGAATTGACCAGCGAACGTCCTGTGGTGGCCCTGGGCGGGGTGGATGTCCACGCCGAAACTTACAACATCGGCCCCATCCGTCGCTGTTTTCTGCCCTATGCGCATTGCGCCCGCGCCCTGAACACCCATCTCTTGACAGACAAAGCCTTTGTCGGACCCAACAGCAGCCAGACCAGCGGCAAGGAGGATTGCGCGGTGCGCCACGACCGAGGGCAAGTGCTGGGTGCGCTGCGTGCGGGCCATTGCTGGCTGGGCTACGATCTGGTGGAGTGGACTACCGGCTTTCGCTTTTGGGCGGAACACGACCGGGGCAGCGGGGTGATGGGCGATACCATCGGCGCGGCGTCGGCGGGGAAAGCCACCCAGTTTCAAGTGGAAGCACCGGCGGACGGTCACATTCGCCTGCTACGAGGCGGACGGGTGGTGGCCGAAAGCCAGGGGCGACGGCTGCAATACACGGACCCACAGCCGGGCGTCTATCGGGTGGAAGTCTGGAAAAAGCGCTGGGGACGATCCCGGGGCTGGATTTTCAGCAATCCGATTTACGTGCGCGATAGCGATTAGAGATTGGCGATTGGCGATTAGTTCCTCATCGGCAGGTGTACGCCACAGAGGATAAAAACGAGAATCCCCAAATTCCGTGATCCGTGTTCTTCTTTTAGAGCAGAGATTGGCCCAGGCTAATCGCTAATCCCCAATCGCTAATCCCCAATCGCTAATCCCCAATCCCTACGTCTTCAACACCCGTTCATAAAAACCCAGCAACTCCCCGCCCAGGCGCGCCCAACTGTAGCGGCTGAGCAGCCAATTGCGCGCCTGCCGGGTCAGACGCTCCTGCTCCTGGCGCTGGTCCAGCAACTCCACAACAGCAGCGGCAAATTCCTCCGGAGTGGCGTTGGCGGCCACCAGACGGGCCGCCCCATTGGCTCCATAGCGGGCCTGCTCCCCCACGGCACTGGCAACCACCGGCACACCCTCCAGCAGCGTCGTCGCCAGCCGCACGCTGCACTTGGCCTGATTCAGCGGCACATCCGCGGCGGGAAAGATCGCACAATCCGAGCGGGCGTAGACCTCGACCAGTTGCGCCTGGGGGACGTAGCCCAGCCAGGTGATGGCGTCGTCGTTGCGTCCCAATGCCATACGAAAAGGACCGTTGCGTCCCTTTTGCAGGGGCGCGCCGGCCACCAGCAGATGGATGTCCGGGCGGTGGCCGCGCAACGCCTGCCACCACTGCCCCATCCACGCTGGCTCCACTTCCATAAAACGGGTGAACCAGAGAATTGTCGGCGGACGGTTGATATCAAAAGGGGTTCGGTAGGGCTGTTGGACAGGGGAAATCACACCGTTGGGGAGATAGAGGGTCGGAGTGGTAGGGGCTAATTCCAGAGCTTTGTGGATCAGCCAGCCGCTGGCCGCGGTGATGGCGTCGGCGTGGGCAAAGCCCCAGCGCTCCTGCCATTCCAAAAAACGGGCCAGCAGCAGATGATAGCCAGCCACAGATGACCAGGCCCGCTCCCAATCGTCCACATCCAGCACAATGCGCGGCCCATTCCTCCGCCCGATGCGTCGCCGCTGCCAGAGCAGCCACTGGACGATCCCGGCATAGGCCCGGGGCTTGACGATATGTACGATATCCGGGCGCTGGCGGTCGATTTCGGCCAGCAGACGGCAGGTAATCGAAGGCAGCCCGCCCAACAGCCCCACATGAATCACCTCCACCCCCCCATCGCCCCAGCGCTGCCCCGCATCCTGCGGCGAATCCCAGGGCGGGATGAGCAGAGTGACAAAACAGTCGTTGGCGGCCAGATGGCGGGCCAGAGGCAAAATGCGCGCCCAGACGGTCGTCTTTTGGCGCAGGCCAAAAGGAGCCACAAAGAGGATTCGGGGGCGGCGGCGAAAGTCGAAAGCGTTCATGCGGTGGTGATGCGGGCGGGCCAGCCGGGGATTTCGACGCAAAGCAGGGCCAGAACCGTCTCCTCCAGGCGTTGGGGGTGGTCCAGGCGGTACATTTCCACCAGTTGGGGCGCGTACCAGCGATAGAGTACAATCAGAGCCACGGCCTGCCCGATCCAACTTTCGGTGTCGTTGGCGGAGTGGCGTAACGTCTTCTCAAAGGCTTCCCGTTGGGCTGGACCCAAAAAGGGGTTGATCCGGGCCAGGGAGGCGGGGCGGGTGGCCCCGTTCAACGCCACCACCAGATCGGTCAAGACCGAGCGCACGCTGTTGAGCAGCGACGCCGCAGCCAGATGCTCCTCCCGGTTGATGGCCGCGGGCAGGTGGGCAAGCAATTGCCAAAACGCGGTCAACCCCGCCTGCACAGCGCCGGCTTCGCCTTTGTGCAAAGTTGCCGTGGGCGCGGTCAAAAACGCCCGTTGTTCGTCCGGGAGATCGTCCCGGACGAACAACAGATGGAGCGGCCCGTGCCAGGCCCGGTGGATTGCGAGATCGTCCGGTGTTGTCCAATGCAGGCGGAAGAGAACACCCCCTGTGTTGGCCGCGGCGGGCAAACGGGCGTGGGTAATGGCTGCAAAGAAAGTCGTGTGCCCCAGACTTTGCAGCCCGAAGTGGCTCCACCCATCAGAAAAGAGTTCGTCCAACAGCGCGCAGAGCCGGCTTTCTGTCATCAGCAGCTCTGCCTCTTCAGCCACCAGCAGGTGAAGATCGACACTGCTCCAACGGTCGCCGTCGCCCCGTGCGCCAGAGCCGCCCAGCCAGAGCGCGGCCAGCCAGGGCAGCGCCTGTAGACGCGGTCCAATCAACCGCCAGAAGTGGCGTTGTCGGCTGGCATCGTCGGGGAAGAGAATAGGGCGAAGGGTAGGCTTGGCGGCTGTCATAGGGGATAGTATACACCGAATCCCGCAAAGTCTGGTACAATGGGGGGGATTGGAGATTGGGGACTGGGGATTGGTAACTACTCAGGCCGACCAGACCAGTGAGCGCTGATTGAGCGCCGTCCTGAGCTTGTCGAAGGGTAGCCGAGTCTGCGAGGCGTATCGAAATCAAGCGAACGGGTCTACCCGCTTGG
>JACQGT010000491.1 GCA_016199425.1 Chloroflexota bacterium | reverse complement strand
GAGCGGGTGATCGCCGGGCCAGAGCGCCGCAGCCGCCTCATTACCCCCAAAGAAAAAGAGATCATCGCCTATCACGAAGCCGGCCACGCGGTGGTGATGTATGCCATCCCCGAACACGACCCGGTACACAAAGTAACGATTGTGCCCCGGGGCATGGCCGGTGGTTACACAATGCCCATCCCGGAAGAAGAGTCCTACCTGACCAGCCGGGCAAAGTTTCGCGCCCAACTGACCGCGCTGCTGGGCGGGCGGGTGGCCGAAGAAATCCGCTTTGGTGACATCACCACCGGGGCCAGCAACGATTTGGAGCGGGTGGCTGATATGGCCCGTTCGATGGTGACCCAATGGGGGATGAGCGAACGAATGGGGCCGATCCAATACGGCGAACGGGACGAAATGATCTTCATGGGTCGCAGCCTGGGCGAAAGTCGTAACTACAGCGACAAAGTGGCCCAGGAGATCGACGAAGATGTGCGCGGGCTGGTGGATGCGGCCTATCAGCGCACCCATCAGATTTTGCACGAGCAGCGGGACAAACTGGACGCGGTGGCGCTGCGTCTGTTGGAAGTGGAGACGCTGCACGCGCCCGAATTTGAGGCGATTATGCGGGGCGAGCAAATCGTCGAACAGCCAACTAGTGGGACACCGGCCAAGAACCGCGCCGAGCGCGCCCAGCCCGGCCTCAGCGATGACGAACGCAAGCGCGGCGAAGGCGAAGGGCGGGACAAAGGGTTGGATCTGGGCGGCACGCTGCCCGCGCCGGCCTGATTGGATATTGGGTAGTAGATATTAGGTAGTACGTGGGTATGACGCAATCTCCAAATATCCAATACCCAATATCGCATACCCACAGAGCCTTGCCGGACCCGGTGAGGCTCTTTTTGCTGGACACTTCTATTCAACCAATCAACCAGAGAGAGGAAGCGTGGGCGCACTCTTCTATCGACTGACCCATCACGAATTTGCCGGTCTGCACTTTTTGCGCTGGCTAGAGGTCGATCTCTTTGTCCTCGGCGGGGCCGCGGCTCTGAGCTGGATTCCCGGCGGCTGGTTGACCGCGGGGGTGGCCCTGGCGCTGATTGTTGGCCTGATCGCAGGCCAGCGCTATTGGCAGGCCAGGGACTTTGTGGAGTTCCTGCCAGCGGAGATGCCTCTGGTCACGCCCGCCATATTGCCATCTTCGGCCAAGTTGCCTGTCTGGGCCAGCGGCTATTTTAGCGTGGAGAACAAACACCAGCACTTCACCTGGCTGCAAGGCTTCTTCCGCACCTTTCCCAGCCGGGAACACGCGGTCATCTGCCTAAACCAACCCACCGCCTTTCTGCGCTTGGGGCAATCTGCGGCGGGTCAGAGCGGGATGTGGTACTGCTTCTTCAGACCGGAAACGGTAAAAGAGGTCCACTGGGGAGAAATCCGCTTTGGCAGCGAAAGCCTGCCTGGTCTGGTCGTGGCCCATACGGTGCATCTGCCCCGGCGCAACTGGCTACAGCCGGAGAAGGAGGTGCGCAAGTTCATCTACCTGGCCTGCCCCAATCGGGAAGATGCGCTGGCGATTCTGGCCGATCTGCTCTATGACCGCTACGCGGCCGAGGCGGCCGGCAGGCGCTCTCTCAACGGTGTAGTCAAAAAGCACCCCCAGGACACCTGGCGCACTCTACACGGATAGAATTTAGAGCGGCAGAGCCGTCAGCCAAAGTTCCCTGGCGAAACGAGAAACGTGAAACGTGAGATCAGTGGCGTTATTCACGTTTCACGCGTCACGCTTCCAGCACGAAATGACGAGGATTATCCATAAATGTCTCACACCACCCGCCCCTCCTGGGACGACTATTTCATCAACATCGCTTTTGGCGTGGCCGAGCGCAGCACCTGTGACCGCGCCCACGTGGGCGCGGTGATCGTGCGCGACCGGCGCATCCTGACCACCGGTTACAACGGCGCACCGGCCGGTCTGCCCCATTGCGACGACGTGGGTCACTTGCTCATCGACGGCCACTGTGTGCGCACCCTGCACGCCGAGCAGAACGCCATCATTCAGGCCGCACTGCACGGGGTGAACACGGCAGAATCGACCGTCTACGTCACCCACCAGCCCTGTCTTACCTGCGCCAAAATGATTATCAACGCCGGCATCCGCCGCGTGGTCTACGCTGGTAACTATCCCGACGAAAACAGTCGCCGTTTTCTCGACGAAGCGGGGGTTCAGTTAGAGCATCTGTCCCGCCAACGGCCCGGCGATACCGTCTATACACCACAAAAATAGCGAACGGCGATCAGCGATTGGGGACTGGGGATTGCGGCGCAACAACGTGACGACGAATCCCCTAATCGCCAGTCGCTAATCGCCCATCTCTAATGACCAATCGCCAATGACCACACTCATCCCCTTCCCCCCCAACTTCCTCTGGGGCACAGCCTCTGCCTCCCATCAGGTAGAGGGTAACAATACCAACAACCAGTGGTGGGCCTTCGAGCAGCAGCCGGGGGCCATCTGGCACGGGGACAAGAGCGGCGTCGCCTGTGATTGGTGGCGCAATGCCGAAGCAGACTTCGACCGCATGGCCGGTCTGGGGCTGAATGCCCATCGGCTCAGTTTGGAATGGAGCCGCATAGAGCCGCAGCCGGGCCGCTTCGATCACGCGGCCATTGACCGCTACCGGGAAATGTTGGACGGTCTGCGCCGCCGGGGCATGACACCTCTGGTCACTCTGCATCACTTCACCGAACCCCTCTGGTTCACCCGTATGGGTGGCTGGGAGAATGGGGCCAGCATCGCCTTCTTTCGCCGCTATGTGGACTACACCACCCGCGCCCTGGGCGATCTCTGCGACTTCTGGGCTACCATCAACGAACCGCTGGTCTACATCAGCCAGGGCTGGTTTCTGGGCAACTGGCCGCCGGGCAAAAGCAACTTTCCACTGGCAATGCGGGTACTGCGCCATCTGCTCTTTGCCCACGCCGAAGCCTATCACGCCATCCACGCCCACCAGCCCCAGGCGCGGGTGGGCTACGCCAAGCACGTGCGCCTCTTCACTGCTCTGCGCCCCGGTCACCGGCTGGACCGCTACGCGGCCGGTCTGCGCCGCTGGCTCTTCGAGCATATTTGGGTGGCCGCCACGGACGACGGCTGGCTGCGCCCGCCCCTCTCCCTCAACCGGCGCGACGCCCGCCTGGCCAAGACGATGGATTTTATCGGTCTGAACTATTACACGAGGGAGTACATCCGCTTCGCGCTGGTTCCGGGCCAGCTTTGCGGCAAACCGGAAACTCTGCCCCAGGCCGAACACTCGGATTCCGGGCGGGAGGGGCCATTCAGCCAGTTCGACCCGCAAGGACTCTATCAGGTCTGCCAGGAGGTGCGGCGTTTCCGCAGCGATCTGCCCATCTACATCACCGAAAATGGGCTGCCGGACCGGGACGACGACCAGCGCCCGCGCTGGCTGCTGGCCCATCTGCTCCAGTTGCAGGGGGCCATCGCCAGCGGCTGCGACGTGCGCGGCTATTTCCACTGGACGCTGGTGGACAATTTCGAGTGGGCCGAGGGGTGGGGGCTGCGCTTTGGCCTCTTCGAGATGGACC
The DNA here is from genome assembly GCA_016199425.1 of Chloroflexota bacterium. Classification (GTDB taxonomy): domain Bacteria; phylum Chloroflexota; class Anaerolineae; order Caldilineales; family Caldilineaceae; genus JACQGT01. Next base: position 6,984 of record JACQGT010000491.1, on the reverse strand, counting down.
CGGCCACCCAGGCGCGTACGCCCCGGCCCAGCGCCGCGGTCTACGGCGCGATCGCCCAAGCCAACGGCATTCCCCATGCGCTGCTAACGCAACACACAAACGAGGCAATCCCATGACCCAACCCGTCCACCGCTTTGTCTATCGCGCCCAGTGCTACCCCGGCCAGGAGGAGGCGACCGTCAGGGCTTGGCGCTCCCGTCTGGAGGCGCTGCGTGCATTGCAGGAGAGCGGCCAATTGTTGACCGCCAGCGTCTTTGGCTGGGGTCTCCACTTTTTCGTCTACTACGAAGCGACAGACGGATCGTTGACGCCCGACGACCTGGCGGGGGAGATGGGCGGTCTGCTGGAAATCTGGCCCGGCGGCGCCCCGCTGCGACGCTTTGTGCCGATGATGGACATCTTCCACTGCGGCGAACCGCGCAGCGCGGATTACTGGCGGCGCAAAGCCCCGGTAGAGTGCGCGCGCCCGGCTTACCCGCTTGCAGCCGGAGATGGTGAGTAGCTACATCTTCTATCACTACCAGTTGCAGGAGGAGAAGCCGGGCAGCTTCGACAAGTATTGCCTGATCAGCCTGCACGAAAATCTGCTCTTCTTCTATCAGGAATACCCACAGGTGGTCGAATCGCCGCCCCGGATTGGCAAACTGTCTACCCGCAACAGCCCGCCCAACTGGCAGGAGGTGATGTTCCCCCACTTTCTCCTCTGGGACGACGCGCCGGCGGGGGAGGAGATCTGGCGGGAGATCGAACTTGTGTTGCAGATGGGGCATGAGTAAAATTGCCGAAGTAATGCGCAGTTTGAGAGTGAGGACAGGATGTCGGAGCCACTGGCAGAGGTGTACGTACAGGATTTTCACCGCTGGCTGACAGCCAATGTGGAGATGATCCGTTGGGGGAAATTGAGCGACATCGACGCTGAACATATCGCAGAGGAGCTGGAAGCGATGAGCAAGCGGGAGCGTCGGGAAGTGATTAGCCGTCTGACGGTGCTTCTTGCCCATCTTCTGAAGTGGGAGTTTCAACCAGCCCACCGCTCCCGTAGCTGGCGCAACACATTGACTGTCCAACGGGGTGAACTCTCCGATCTGCTGGAAGATAGCCCAAGCCTGCGCTCAGAATTAGAACAGTACATCGACCGCGCCTATGCCCGAGCTTGTCTGCTCGCCGAAGACGAGACGAGTTTGGAAGCCAGCGCCTTTCCGTCCCAATGCCCCTATGCGCTGGAAGCGATTCTCGACCCTGCCTTCTTGCCCTGATCGAATGGTTGACAAAGTGGATGCGAACAGCCCCCTCTCCCAGGTCGGCCTGGGAAGCCACGTGGAAATCGATCTGATCGACGAGCAGGGCCACGCCGAGCGTATGGCCTTTGATCTGGTGCCGGCCCAGCAGGCGAACGTGAGCCGGGGTCTGCTCAGCGCGGACGCGCCGTTGGGCAAGGCCGTGCGCGGCAAGTTTGTGGGTGCGCTCGTCCCCTACCCGATGGGCGACATCCGGCAGATACGCATTGTGAGCGTTGCACAGGCAAATGTAACTGCCCCGCCGGATGCGGAGGCCCGCCGCGCCGAAGTGTTGAAAAAGGCGCTCGACGACGCCGAACGCACCAACGCGCAGATGTTCGCTTCTTCCTTCAGCGGCAAGTGGGGCGACTACGACCCAGACGGCGTGGACGAGTGGGAGGAGTAGGACGTTCTATGGACCATTAGAACATTGACGGCAGACCACAGACGGATGCAGTGGAAAATCGCTGGTTTATTCTGCCGTTTTTTATTTTCACTGAACAATCACAAATGGAATCGAATCCAATGACTGCCGCCGGGCAGCGATTCGGCCAAAATCCGCAAGGGCGAGGTGGGCGAACACCGCCACGAACTGTCGCCGGAAATCATCGCCGGTCTGGACGCCATCTGGCAGCGGGAGATCACACCCCGCTTTGGCTTCGAAAGTTATGAGGAGTTTGCGGCTGCGCTGGCGTGGGACGGGGGTGACAGGGTGAGTGGCTCTCGTTCCCATCGCTCCGCGTGGGAACGCAGTGGGGACGCTCCGCGTCCAGGCTTGAGAGAGGAACGGGTATGCTTGTCAGACGATTACGCCGACGGCAGCAACCACTTCGACCGGCCCGGCGAGGCGCTCTTCGGCGTCTATGCGGACGGGCGGTTGGTTGCCATCGGCGGGCTGAACCGGGACCCCTATCTGCCCGACGAGAACGCGGGGCGGGTGCGCCACGTGTATGTGATGCCCGCTTTTCGTCGAATCTGTGTGGTATAATCAACTTACAGCGAACGTTTTCGCCTACTTATGCGTCTACGTCCGCTGCTTGCCCCAGTTCAGGTGCATACTTTTACACGCGTCGAATGGGATGGAATGCGGGTAGACAGGCACGTTACCGTCCTGGAATCGCTCCGGGACGGCAGCGCGCTGCACGGAGCGCAACTTTTTGCCCAATGGTGCGGGCAATTCCGACGCTGGCAAACGCAGGGGCTACGGCGCACGGACTGTACTTGGGTCATTCCGTATGTGCTGCACTTGGGAGACGCTAATGAGACAGCGACCGGATATGACAGCAAAAGCGACGCTGTTGCTGCGTAAGAGGTTTGACTCCTTCCTATGATTGCCAAAGCTTCCGACGACAGCGCGCCAATCGAAGCGATCACCAGCCATAAACGACAGGGCGGGGGCATCGCCGCCTGGCCCGAGGACGAACGTCCACGCGAGCGGTATCGGTTCAATTTTCTGTCGCGCCAGCTTCAGAGCGTTCTTTCAGGCGCTGCGGATGGAGGGACTGGCGGGGTTCCGGTCGGCGTTGGATGTGCGGTTGGGGGAGGTGGGGTGAGCGGTTGTCCAACGTCCACGGGGCGCAGAACGGGGCTTTGTGCGCCGTCGTGCGCACCCACATCTATGATTTTGGCTTTACGACGACCGGCGCGGTCTGCAGGAGGGTGAGTACGCCGTGACCGAGTCACGGATGCGACGCTTCGCTTAGTTTCGCAATTGTCGGCTGATTGTGTGGTGGTCACCGTCAAGGAAGGCCAGAGGTATGGCAAAGGCAAAAACCCAGCGATGACCAACGAAGATCTATTCGATTTGATTACCACGGTACAGCGTTTCCAGAGTGAACTGAACGATCTGGAAGTGAAGGCTGCCCAGCGCGGGACGCCGCAGCGCCTCTATGAGTCGCTCTCGGCCTTCGCAAATCGTACGGGCGGCGGGGTCATCCTGCTCGGCCTGGACGAAAACCGCGCCTTCGAGGTGATCGGCGTGGGAGACGCGCACCGGATCATGGAAGATGTGAGTAGCCTGGCAGCCGAAAACATGGAACCAGCCCTGCGCCCCGAATTCACCGTGGGCGAGGTTCAAGGCAAGGCAGTGCTGGCGATCGAGATCTTCGAGGTGGCTCCGGAGCAAAAGCCCTGCTTCTACAAGACCGCCGGCCTGCAAAGCGGCTCCTACATTCGGGTCGGCAACACCAACCGCCAGATGAGCGGTTACGAGGTCTTCAGCTACCTGACCGCCCGCGCCCAACCCACCTTCGACGAAGAACCGGTGCGCGATGCCACACTCGACGACCTGGACCGGGAACGGCTGGAAGAATATGTGCGGCGGTTACGCCGCGCCCGCCTGGACGCGCCCTACCTGAATCGGCCATTCGAGGATGTACTGAGGCAGTTGCGCATCGTCCGCGACGTGAATGGTGTCTTGCGTCCCACCCTGGCCGGCTTGCTGATGTTTGGCAGCTACCCGCAGACCTTCGAGCCGCAGTTGATCATCACGTTCCTGCACTACTACGGCACCGATGAGGCGGAGAAGACGCCGCGCGGCGAGCGATTTCTGGACAACCGCAAGTTCGAGGGGCCGATCCCGGATATGGTCGAGGCCGTAGGCAACTACGTGATGGCCAGCATCCGCAAGAGCAGTCTGATCGAGGGTCTTCTGCGTCGCGACATCCCTGAATACCCTGAAGAAGCGGTGCGGGAAGCGGTCGTCAACGCGGTCGCGCACCGCGATTACAGCCCCTACGTGCGGGGCAGCTACATCCAGATTCGGCTTTTCGCTGACCGGCTGGAGGTACAAAGCCCGGGCGGCCTCTACGGCAACGTCACCGAAGAAACCTTGGAAGAAGAGCAGTCGACGCGCAATCGCGTCTTGATGCGCCTGATGGAGGACGCGCACCTGGTCGAGAACCGCGGCAGCGGTATCCGCGCCATGATCGATGCCATGCGCCGGCTCAATTTGGAGCCGCCGCGTTTCCAGGATCGCCGCGCATCGTTCCTGGTGACCTTCCGCAGTCACACGCTGATGGGACCCGAGGCGATCGCGTGGCTGAACCGGTTCGCCGACCGGCCACTGACCGACCGGCAGCGATTGGCCCTGGTCTACCTGCGCTACAACGAGCAACTCACCAACAGCGACTACCAGCGGCTCAACCACGTGGACTCGGTCACGGCAAGTCGGGAACTGCGTGGCCTGGTGCAATCCGGCTTGGTCGAGCAGCACAGCACGCGGCGTTGGGCGTACTACACGCTGAGCTCGGCGGCGAAGACGGAGACCGCGCCAATGCCGCCCTCCGACGAGGAACGGATCATCGCTTACTTGAGGGAGCACGGCAGCATCAACAATGCGGAGTGCCGCAAGCTCCTCCAGACCGACATCCAGCGTGCTTCCAACCTATTGCGCAAGATGCACAATCAGGGCCTTTTGAAGCGTGAAGGCGAACGCCGCTGGGCGCGCTATACCTTGCATGCCGTCTATTCGTAGTTTATTCGTGATCTCACGAATAAACTACGAATAGACGGCATCTCAGTTACACAGAGCCACGACTGACGGCGCTGGCACAGACTATTGCCCGCGTCACACTCTGCTGTTGTTGTCCGACCTCTTCATATCAACAACCTATCAGCACTTGCGTTGATAGGTTGTCGATAAATGCTCGACCTGCCGGCATGATCCGGACGAGAATGATATGACGGACACCCGCCAACACATCGCTGACGTCCTCTTCACCGCCGCCATTCTCGGCGTGGGGCTGCTCTCCGGCAACCCGATTCTTGCCAGCGTGGTGGCAGGCATCGGCGTCACCCTGGCTTCCGATCTGACGCGCGCGGGTTGGGGACAGGTCTGTAGCCGGTTGCTGGGCGAGTCGGGGCTGCGTAACCACAACTTGCAGCAGGCGATGTTGCGCGCCTTCCGCCAGGCGGTCACCCATCTTGAGCAGGCTTGGTGACGACGGGGCGTGGGCCGGCTGCTGCTCCAGGCCATCAGCGACGCGGCGCGACCCCATTTCCGTCTGCTCACCCTGCGCACGTTCAACCCCGCGGCGGATGTGTTCTATCGGGCGTTGGGGTTTGTCACGCAGCCGGTCTTCGAGGGCGCAACCCATCAGCATCAGATTGTGAACCGCAAAGTCCGCAAAGAAGCGCGAAGAATGACACAATTGTTCGCCAGCGGTCAGCGGGTGAACGTGGGGAAGGTGGCATTGGGCATCGCCGCCTGCTTCGAGGACGAACGGTCGTGGAGCGGACGGTCATCCGCCCCGGCGCGTGCGTCCCTCTGTGTGGTACAATGATTCCATGCTGTCTTGATAGGGTAAAGCAGCTTTTCGCCCAATGGCGCAGGCAATTCCGGCGCTTGCCAGCGCCGGGTCTACAGCGCACGGACTGTACTTGGGTCATTCCACCTGTGCTGCGTTTGGGAGACACTGATGATGCATCGACCGGATGTGACAGCGAAAGCGACGCTGTTGCCGCGTAAGAGGTTTGACTCCCTCCCATGACTGCCAAAGCTTCCGACGACAGCGCACCCAACGAAGCGATCACCAGTCGTAAACGACAGAGCGGGGGCATCGCCGCCTGGCCCGAGGACGAACGTCCACGCGAGCGGCTGCTGGCGCGCGGCCCCGACGCTCTGACCGACGCTGAGTTGCTGGCGATTGTGCTGCGTATAGGCGTCGAAGGCAAGAACGCCATCGAGTTGGGCCGAGAATTGATCCGGCGTTTCGGTTCTTTGCAGGCGATGATGAGTGCGCCTTTGTCTGCCTGGGATGACATCAAAGGATTGGGGAATGCTAAGAAGGCTCAGTTGGTGGCCGCGCTGGAACTCGGACGCCGGGTAGCGTTGCCGACCACGCGTGAGGAAACCTACCTCAAGAGTACAGCCCAGGCCGCCGATTACTTTGCTGCCCGCCTGCGCGGTCTGGCCGAGGAACACTTTCGCGTAGTCTATCTCAATCGCAGAGGCCGTCTATTGAACGACAGTTTGATCGCCAAAGGCACGGTGAACACCGTACACCCGCCCGTGCGATCGATTGTGGCCCGTGCGCTACAAACCAACGCTTCGGTGCTGATCGCGGCACACAACCATCCGTCGGGCGCGGCTGAACCCAGCACCGCCGACAAAGAATTGACGCGCGACCTGATCGCCGCCTGCCACCCGCTGGGCATTGCCGTGCTGGACCACCTGATCGTGGCCGAGGGTGAGTACTTCAGTTTTGCCGACACCGGGTTGCTACGCGAACTGAGCCTGGCCACACTGACGCCGCTGCCCATCAAAGCATAGAAGGAAGACTGTATGAATGAAGAACTGCGCCAGATGGTCATCGAAGCCCTGCGCCGGGGTGAGGAATTGCCCGCCGAATGGGGACCGCTGCTCTTTCCACCCCAGAAGCGCGAGTACGAACTGACCTACGTGGGCAAGGATCGCGAGGAGGAGATCATCGCCAGCACGCTGGCCGTGCCGTTGCAGCCTGTGCGCACCTTTGGCAAGGTAGAGGCGGAGGATGCTTGGCGCAACATGCTCATCTTTGGCGACAACCTGCAATCTATGAAGACGTTGCTGGAGATGAAGTCGGCGGGGAAGTTATTAGACATTATCGGCATTAACCTGAGTGAAGATGGAAGATCTGAAAATCTGGAAATGGGTGGCGGCAGGAGATGCGGAGGTTGTGCAAACCGCAAGCGATCTCCATGACCAGATCAGAAACGCCTGGCTTGG
>JACQGT010000490.1 GCA_016199425.1 Chloroflexota bacterium | reverse complement strand
GATCGAAGTCCTCCAGGCCCAGACTCTCCACAAAGGCGGCCACATCGTCGGCCTGCTCGTGGATTTCGTAGCCGTTGTCGCTGTGGCTGCTGCCGCCGCAGCCCCGCAGGTCGGGCGCGATGGCGTAGATTTCGTCGGGCAGAATGGCGAAGAATGGCTGCCACCAGCGGCTGCTGGCAAAGCTGCCGTGCAGCAGGAGCATAGGCAGCCCGTCGGCGTCGCCGTGGGTGCGGTAGTGAAAGGTCAGGCGGGGGGTGGTGAGAATCGGCATTGGGGTATTGGGTATTGGAGATTGGGTATTGGAGATTGGGTGATGAGACCGTTCGCCATTCACTATTCGCCATTCGCTATTTTTATTCCCTCCGCTTCATCTCCCGGCTGGCTTCCTCTTCTTCGGGCAGAAAAATGAGCAGGAGCGCGGCTGCGGCGGCTTCCCGCTGGGGACCGGCCACCCGGCCCACCTCCTCTTCGGCCAGGATCAGCCCGCCCTGGATGACGACTCCATCGGGTTCGAGCCAGCCCAGATCGCCGCCTTCGAAAAGGCCGTGGCTGCGGATCAGCCCGTCTGCCGTGGCCGTGCCCACCTCTTTTTCGTCGTAACGGGTCTTGCGCCAGATGCGATAGAGACCGTCCTTTTCCTCCACCCGGCCGATGGGAAAGCCCTGCTCCCAGCGCAGGCGTTGGATAACGCCGGTGGCGTCGATGAATCCGATCTTTTCTTCGCCGCTGCTGCGCTGGCGATAAATGTCCGTGCGGTCAGTGGTTGTCATAAGCCATTCTACCATTCAAGCGCTGAAATGATGGAAATAGCGCCCGTACACATCAAATTACGTTTGAACAGGACAGTAGGGCCTTCCGTGGAGATATAGTATAACTCCACTGCAAAAAGGAGAACCTCACCGCGGAGGCGCGGAGGAAACGCGGAGGAATTCAGGAGAAAATCTCCGCGTTTCTCCGCGCCTCCGCGGTGTGCTTTCTTGCAACATCTACCGATTATGCGTCACCAATTCCAGAAACTCCTGCCGCGTCGCTGGGTTCTCCTTGAAAATGCCTCGCATGGCGCTGGAAATGGTGAAACTGTTTTGCTTCTGCACACCCCGCATCATCATACAAAAATGGCTGGCCTCGGTCACAACAGCCACGCCCTGGGGCTGCAAAATCTCTACCAGCGCGTCGGCCACCTGGCCGGTCAGCCGTTCCTGCACCTGCAAACGTCGGGCAAAAACATCCACAATGCGGGCGATTTTGCTCAGGCCGATAATCTTTCCGTTGGGAATGTAACCGATATGGGCTTTGCCAAAAAAGGGCAGCATGTGGTGTTCGCATTGGGAGTAAAACTCAATGTCCCGCACAATCACCATCTCCTGCCCCTCGGCCTCAAAGAGTGCGCCGTTGACCACCTCGGCCAGGGACTGGGCGTAGCCACTGGTCAGGAAATCCATGGCCTTGGCCACCCGCAGAGGAGTGCGCCTTAGGCCGTCCCGTTCCGGGTTTTCGCCCAACCGGCGCAACATCTGCTCCACCAGCGCCTCGAACTCCGGGTCGTAGGACTCTTCGGGTGGAATGGCGTAGGGATTCACCGCTTCTTCGATCTCTGGACTGTGCTGAACTCCATTCTTGCCATTGGGGTGGTGTCCGTTGGTATAGGGGCCACTGACGCCGTTGATGCGGTGGCCGTTCATCAGTGTTGTTGTTTGGATTGTCATTTCTTCTCTCCCATTTCAGAATTGAGTATTCAAGCACAATTTGAGTAATACGCGATTCAGATAATGCAATTTGCTTTAGGTACGGCAAAGACCGGCGCTGCCAATCCTTGCGCTAATGATCTGTAAAGTCTCAGCGCTGGTTGGGTGCATCCATTCTGGTGCGATTTCGGCGCAAGGCGCGGCTACGTGGGCAAAGCGCAGCAGGTCGGGATCGGGGATTGGGCTGCCTTCCACCTCTCCCACAAAATTGTCGAACAGCACAATGTCCAGATCAATGGGCCGCGGGGCGTATTTGTCCGCGCTGCGTACCCGTCCCAGGGCTGCTTCGATGCTCCGCAGCGTCTGGCGCAGGGCCGCCGGGTCGAGTTTTGTTTCGACCAGCGCCGCGCCGTTGGAAAAGAGGGGCTGGGCTCCGCTCCCGCCCACCGCTGCGGATTCGTAGATGCTGCTCGTCGCGTCCAAGCGCAGCGAAGAATGATTTGCCAGCTTCTCCAGGGCCAGGGGGATATTCCGCTTCCGGTCCATATTGCTGCCCAGCAGAATCAACGCCCGGTGGCTTTCTCTCTCTGTCATCAGTCGCCCCCCAGCAATTCATCCCGGGTGCGGTAGATAGTAATACCCACGGACCGGGCGAAACGCAGAGCAGTCGGCTTCTCGACGCTCACCTCCACCGCCTGCACCCGGTCGTCGCTTTCCACAGCAATACGGGCAATCTCTGCCGCCAGCCGTTCGACCAGCATGGGTGTCCCGCCTTCCACGTGGGTCAGAATCGCTTTGGTGATTGTCTTGTAGTTCACCGCATCTTCAATCGCATCGTTGGCCGCGGCCTGACGGGTATCCGCCCACATCGTCACATTGATGAGAATATCCTGGCGGTTCTTGCGCTCGTCCGGGTTAATACCCAGGATACCGCGTACCAGCAGGTCTTTGATTTCTATTCTGTCCAGTTTGTCCTGTCCCAAATCCGCTTCTCCTTCTATTGCAGCATATGTCGTGATTTTGCAAAAGTATTGTACAATATATTGAACTGATTGTCAAAAAGGTCAGACAAGCATCCCATGGGATTTAGACAGGAGCGGATCGTCCGCTCGCCGGCGCGGAATCCTGCCCGGTGACAAACTGCCCGCGCCACAGACCAACCAAATGGTTGAGAGATGCGGTGCTGTGAATTGTACGGATCAGCGCGCGAGGAGTCTGTAAGCGGTGGCTCAAAAGGGGGCAAGCTAAAAGAGGGAAGTTGATTACCGGGTCAACCATTCAACAAACAGGGCGTTGAATGGTTGACCCGGTGCTTGGTCTCCTACGGCAAATACGTCGCGAACCAGGCCAGTGTGCGCTCCCAGGCTTGCTGGGCGGCTGCGGGCCGGTAGCTGGCGGCTGTATCGTTGAAGAAGGCGTGGGGCGCTCCTTCGTAGAGATAGAATTCGTTGGCAATGCCGGCTGCTTCCATTGCCGTCTGCATGGCCTCCACACTGCTGACCGGAATGCCCCCGTCTGCCGTGCCGTAGTGGCCCTGCACCGGCGCTTTGACGGTCGCCGCATCTTCCGGGGAGAGGGCCGTGCCGTAGAAGGGGATGGCCGCGGCGATAGTGTCCAGGGCGGTGGCGCTGGCGAGCACCAGCCGCCCACCCATACAGAAGCCGACGATACCCGCTTTGTCCCCGCGCACGCTCTCCTGGGCCAGCAGAAAGTCGATGGCCTGGCCGATCTCTGCCACGGCTTCGGCCATATCCAGGGCCATCACCAGCTTGCGCGCCTCGTCCGGTTCTGTGGCGACAGCGCCGTGATAGAGGTCGGGGGCCAGGGCCACGTAGCCCGCAGCGGCGAAGCGACGGGTCACATCTTTGATGTGCTCGTTCACCCCCCACCACTCCTGGATGACAATCACACTGGGCAGGGGGCTGTCGGCGGCAGAGGCAGGCCAGGCCAGATAGCCGGTCAGCTCCTCTCCGTCCCGATCCGGGTAGGTGACATCCTCGCCCATCACCTCTGGCTCGCCTTCCGCCGCAGTTTCGGCAGTGGGTTGCGCGGCGGGCGGCGCGGGAGTGACGAGAGTCGGGGCAGGCGCATTGGGTGGCACGGCCGCGCAGGCTGCCAGCAGACTGTTTGCCAGCGACACACTGCCCAGGGCGGCGCTGGAGCGCTTCAAAAACTGGCGGCGGGTAATGTGGCCCAACTGAAAGCTGGCCACCAGATTCATCACATAGACACGATCCATTTTTGCCTCCTTTGTAGGACGGAATGGTATTCCGTCCGTTGGGGGCGGATTGCCAATCCGCCCTACGAATTACTCCTTTGTAGGACGGAATGGTATTCCGTCCGCTGGGTGCGGATTGCCAATCCGCCCTACGAAGCATCACTGTAT
>JACQGT010000484.1 GCA_016199425.1 Chloroflexota bacterium | reverse complement strand
GGCGGCATGTGCTTCGAGTGGCTCGCCATGAAAGATCTGGACGCCGTCGAAGACGGCAAGATCACCGTGGTGGGCAAGGACATCGATGCCTTCCCCGACGGGTCCAAGATTCCCCTGGGCATCATGATCGAGGTTGCCGGCCGCAAGCTGGAGAAGGACTTCGAGCCGGTGCTGGAGCGCCAGATTCACTATTTCATCAACGCGGCCAGCGGTCTGCAACACATCGGCCAGCGGGACATCGCCTGGATTCGCCTGAGCAAGACAGCGGCGGACAAGGGCTTTCGCCTGGAGCATCTGGGCAAAATCCTCCACGCCCGGCTGCACGGGGACTTCGGCGCGATTGTGGACAAAGTGCAGGTGAAAATCTACACCGACAAGTCCAAAATCGAGCGGCTGCTGGAAGTCGCCCGGACCGCCTACGACGAGCGCAACCGCCGCCTGGCCGACCTGACCGATTCGGCAGTGGACGAATTCTATAGCTGTACCCTCTGCCAATCCTTTGCGCCCAATCACGTCTGCGTCGTCACCCCGGAACGGCTGGGGCTGTGCGGCGCATACAACTGGCTGGACTGCAAAGCCTCCAACCAGATCAACCCCACGGGTCCCAACCAGCCCATCGCCAAAGGCAGACTGATCGACGGCTTCAAAGGCTACTGGACGGGCACCAACGACTTTGTGCAGACCGCCTCCCATCAACAGGTGCAGGAAGTGGCGGTCTACTCGATTATGGAAAATCCAATGACAGCATGTGGCTGCTTCGAATGTATCGCAATGGTTGTGCCCGAAGCCAACGGCGTGATGGTCGTCAGCCGGGAAGACCCCAGTATGACCCCCGCGGGCATGACTTTCTCCACCCTGGCCGGGCTGGCCGGGGGCGGTCTGCAAACGCCGGGCATTATGGGCGTGGGCAAATACTACCTGCTCAGCCCCAAATTCATCAGCGCCGACGGCGGCTTCAAACGGGTGGTCTGGATGTCCAGTTTTCTCAAGGAGTCTATGGCCGCCGAATTGCAGGAAGTGGCGGCGCGGGAAGGAGACCCCGGACTGATCGAGCGTATCGCCGACGAGCGAGTGACCACAGACGTGGACGGTCTCCTGGCCTTCCTGGCCGAAAAGGAACACCCGGCGCTGACAATGGATTCGATTTTCTGATCTGGACTATACAGGCATACCGGACCAGTGAGCGCTGATTGAGTAGCCGAGTCTTCGAGGCGTATCGAAATCAAGCGAACGGCACTCAAATAGTACTTGCCCGCTTGGTTTCGATACGGCTGGAAAAAGCCCCAGCCTACTCAACCGGCGCTGATCCATTGGCGAAATCGTTATCCCAAACCTACGCATTACGTTACGCCTGCTCCGTCGTAATCCACTGCACAAAGCCGTCGGGCGCTTTGTGGACAGCCAGCCGATCCAACAGTGCTGCGGCGTTGCTCTCCGCCACCAGCAGGCCGCGATATTTGGGCCGGACAAAACCCTGAGCAATTGAGTGTTCGATCATCGCCAGCAGGGGATCGTAGAACCCCGCCACGTTAAAGAGTCCAATAGGTTTGCGGTGGATGCCCAACTGCGTCCAGGTGATCGTCTCGAACAATTCCTCCAGCGTGCCGAAGCCGCCGGGCAGAGCAATGAAAGCGTCGGCCAGCTCGGCCATGCGCGCCTTGCGGGTGTGCATGGAATCCACGATTTCCAGCTTTCCAATCGGCTCGCCAGAGACTTCTTTGGGCATGAGCGGCGCGGGGATCACTCCGTGGACAGAACCCCCATTGGCCGCCACACCGCGCGCCACCGCGCCCATCACCCCCACGCTTCCCCCGCCGTAGACCAGCCCATAGCCCCGGCGGGCCATCTCCGCGCCTAACGCCGACGCGCCCGCCAGATACTCGCCGTTGACGCCATCGCTGGCCCCGCAGTAAACGCAAATACGCGAAAAATGGTTCGTCATATTGGTTCTCCGGGATGATGGGATGATGAGATGATGGCGTTTCCATCATCTCATTTCCCCCTTGCCTTTCGATTCTCCACCACCCGCTCCCGCGCCCGCCCCACGGCCGTGGCCAAACTCTGGGTGAAGGGCGGGTAGCAGATGCCTTCTTCCGTCACAATCCCGGTTAGGTAGCGATGAGGGGTCACGTCGAAGGCTGGATTGTAGACGGGCACACCCTCCGGCGCGATAAGACGCTCGCCAATTCCCGTCACCTCTTCCGCTCCCCGCTCCTCAATGGGAATGAGGTCACCGTGGGCCAGGTTCAGGTCCACAGTGCTGGTGGGGGCAACGCAGTAGACGGGGATGCCGTTCTCCTTTGCCACAACCGCCAGTTTGTACGAGCCGATTTTGTTGGCGGCGTCGCCGTTGGCCGCCACCCGGTCTGCGCCGAAGATAACCACATCCACCTGCCCTGTGCGCATGAGATGGCCCGCCGCGTTGTCGGCGATCAGGTGCATGGGAATCTCCGCCCGCATCAGCTCCCAGGCGGTGAGACGTGCGCCCTGCAGCCGGGGCCTGGTCTCGTCCACCCAGACGTGAATCTGCTTGCCCTGTTCCTGGCAGGCAAAGACGACGCCCAACGCGGTGCCGAAATCCACCGCGGCCAGCGCGCCGGTGTTGCAGTGGTGGAGCAGATTGGAGCCGTCCGGGATCACCGCCGCGCCGTTGAAGCCCATGCGCCGGTTGATGGCAACGTCTTCGTCGGCCAGGGCCTGGGCCTCGGCCAGCAACGCGGAACGGATGTCGTCCACATTGGGCAGAACGGTAAACTCGGCCAGTTCCAGCAGGCGGCGAGAGGCCCAACTCAGGTTGACGGCGGTGGGGCGGGCCGCGTCCAGCGTTGCTTTGGCCGCGGCCAGATCGGCCAGCAGCCCGTCCCGGTCGGTGGCGGCGCTGTTTTGGGCGGCCAGGGCCATCCCAAATGCGCCGGTGGCCCCGATGGCGGGCGCGCCGCGCACGTACATTTCGGTGATGCTGCGGGCGACGCCGGCCACTGTCTCGAACTCGGCGATGACAAATTCGCCGGGCAGCAGCCTCTGATCAATCATCTTCACTTTGCTGTCTTCCCAAAAGACTGTGCGCATAGGCTCCTCCTGCGTAGGTCGGACTGTCAGTCCGACCTACAAAAACCAAAGTCCGACCTACAAAAAAACACCCCCCAGGAAGCAGGAGGCTGTAGCGAGGCGCAGGTCAAGCAAAATCAGCCAAAGACAACCCGCAGAAAAACGGGATGATCCGGGAGGCTGGACTGCTGCAACTGCGGGCTG
>JACQGT010000483.1 GCA_016199425.1 Chloroflexota bacterium | reverse complement strand
GGGCACGACTTCCGCCCGGACTATCTGCATATCGCCCAGGCCCGCCACGATTTGGACGAGCCGACCGTCCTGGCCCTCACCGCCACCGCGCCCGTGCGCGTGCGCGAGGACATCGAGCGCCAATTGTTTGGTCTGGGCGAAGGGACAGAGACGCTGCGGGTGATCGCCACCGACACCTTCCGCCCCAACCTGTGTTTTCTCTCCTATCCCTGCCGCAGCGAGGACGAGAAGCTGGGCCATCTCATCGAACTCTGCTCTGGGCTAAGCGGCAGCGGGATTGTCTACGCCCGCACCCGGGCCCGCTGCGAGGAGCTGGCCGCGCTCCTGCGCCAGTACGGGGTGGAGGCGGACCACTACCACGCCGGCATCCTCAACCGGGCCGAAGTGCAGGACCGTTTTATGCAGGGCGACATCCGGGTCATCGTTGCTACTATCGCCTTTGGCATGGGCGTGGACAAGCCGGACATCCGCTTTATCGTCCACTACGGCCTGGCCGATTCGGTGGAAGCCTATTATCAGGAGGCGGGCCGGGCCGGGCGCGACGGCCAACCCGCCCACTGCATCCTCCTGCACAGTTCATCGGATATGGCCACTCTGACCCGCAATGCCAACCGGGGGCGGGTCTCCATCGAATTCTTGCGCACCCTCTACGGGCTGGTGAAACGGCGGGCCGCGGGCGGGCGCTTTGCCCTGCTGCCCACGGACGAACTGGTGCGGGTCACCCAGACGGACGATACACAGGTGCGGGTGGGGCTGAGCAATCTGGAGCAGGCCGGTCTGCTGGCCCGCCACTACGATCCGCCGCGTGCCGTCGTCCTGCAGCGCTTGAGCCGGGGGCAGGACGCCATTTTCGACGCTTTTGCCGACGGCGCGCATTTACGTACAGGCCAGAGCGTCACCCGAGCCTACGCCGATCTCTGCCAGGCAGCCAAAATCCCGCCCACGGAACTGGAGGATCGGCTATTGGTCTGGCAAAGCGGCAGCCACCTCAGCTTCTCCCCCAGCGGGCGCGACCTGCTGTTGGAACTGCCGCCGGCCCCGGCAGATTCGGCCACCCGCATCGACGCCCTTCTGCGCCGGGACGAGGCGATCCAGTCCCAGCGCATCACCGAAATTGTGCGCTACGCCCGCACCCGCCACTGTCGCCACGGCCATCTGGCCTCCTATCTGGGCGGCACGCCGCGCCAGAAATGCCCGGTCTGCGACAATTGTGTGGGTGATCTGGTGCAGACCAGCAGCGCCAATCTGCCCGACGACGCCAGCCAACTCCACACGATTTTGGCTGCGCTGGAAGGCCACGGCTGGGGCTGGCGCAGTCTGATCGGTCTGCTGCGCGGGGAAGAGTCTATGCGGGAGCGGGCGGGCAAGAGCGCTGGTTTTGGCAGCCTCTCCTTCCGCAGCGAGACAGCCATCCAGGGGATGGCAAAGAAACTGCTGGCCGCCGGTCTGCTGGTGGAGGAGGAGCTTTCCCACGGCGGCACAGTTGTGGGGTTGACGGCGGCGGGGCGGCGGGCGTTGAAAATGGGTGATTTTTGACGCACAACCACACGCGACCAGTTCCGTTGATGTACATGCGTCGCGTGAAGTCCAGACTTGCAGCCTCGCCATCGGAATAGAGGAGTCGGCAATGAATCGGGAGGAGATACTGGCACGATACCGTACATTGGAGAGGTACTTTGCCTCTCTGATCCCATCGGTGCGCTTCAGCAAGGAAACGAATATGAAACTGGAGCGGATTGTTCACCTGCTGGAGATACTTGGCAATCCCCACAACGCCTTTCGTTCCATTCATGTGGGTGGTACTTCGGGGAAAGGTTCGACTGCGACAATGATCGCATCCATGCTTACCAGCGCGGGCTATCAGACCGGCCTCTACCTCTCACCACACCTGCAAATTATGAATGAGTGCTATCAGATCAACAACCGAATGGCCGCCACGGGCGATCTGGTCGAAGTGTTTGAAGCGATGAAACCGGCAATTGCACAAGTTGCCAGAGAAAATCCTTTTGGGTGTCCAAGCTATTTTGAAGCGCAGACCGCGCTGGCCTTTTGTCTCTTTCGGTGGAAAAAGGTGGATGTGGCAGTCATTGAAGTGGGGCTTGGGGGCGTTTTGGATGCGACGAATGTGCTCCATTCACAGATTTCTGTGTTGACAAATGTCGCTCTGGACCATACCGAAATTTTGGGCAATACGATCGAACTGATCGCACAAAAGAAAGCGGGTATCATCAAGCCTGGTCAGCTTGTGGTTAGCGGGTTGATGCAACCGTCAACACAACAGATTGTAGAAGAACGATGTGCCCTGCAGGGGGCGACTCTTTGGCAGTTGGGGTCCCAATTTACCTGTCAACAGACAGGCAGCGCTGAAACCTTTCAAGTGGTCTTTCCCGATACAATCTACGATGACATTCGTCTTAATCTGCGGGGTGATTTTCAAACAGCCAATGCCGCGTGTGCCATCGCTGCGGTACACGCCTTTGCGGGTGGGGTCTCAGGGGCGGTTGTTCGCGCTGGCCTGCGTCAAACCGCTATTCCAGGCCGGTTAGAGTGTGTGCAGGAGAACCCGACGGTGATTCTGGATGGCGCACACAATCCTGCCAAGATTCGGGCCGCGGCAGAGGCAATCACCAAGTATTATGGCAATATGCGCAGGGTCGTGATTGTATCGCTCAAACCTGACAAGGCGTATCGTGACATTCTGCCTGCCCTCGTGGTGAATGCCTCCGTGTTGATTGTCACGGCCTTTGGGAAAAACGAACTATGGGAAGCGTGTGACCCAGCAATTCTGGCGCAAGCGGCGTCGGAGATTGCGCCTGGGCTTGACATTCGGATTGAACCTGACCCGATGCAAGCGCTACGACAAGCCCTTGCGGAAACTCGTCCCGATGATTTGGTTTGGGTCACAGGTTCGCTCTACCTGATTGGCGACATACGCGAATACTGGCATCCAACAGACGAATTGTTGGTGCAAATTGAAGAATCAGCGGTGCTATGCAACTGACCCCACGCGGATTTCTCCTCCTCTCCATCACCGCCCTCTTCCTGCTGGCCGTCACCTTCGCCGGGATGTTTCTCTGGCTGGCGGGGGGCTGGCTGGTGCTGGTCTGCGCCCTGCTTCTGGCGGACTGGCAATTGACGCCCCCGTCCGCGGCCTGGGAACTGCGCCGTAGCCACGACGACCGTCTCTCCCTGGCCGCCTGGAACCGGGTGGCGGTGACGGTCAAACTGCGCTACGGACTGCGCCCCCTGCCCGTCTGGCTGCGCGACGAGACGCCGCCCACCTTCGCCATCTCCGACGAGCAGCGCATTTTGACGGGGACAGCTACGCCGCGAGAGAGTACAACCCTCGTCTACTATCTGCGCCCGCCCCGCCGCGGTGACTACGCCTTCGGCGACCTGCACCTGCGCTGGGATTCGGCGCTGGGGCTGCTGCGCCGCCAGGCAACCTTCCCCGCGGCCGGGCCGGTGAAGGTCTACCCCAATCTGGTGGATGTGAAGAAGTACGACTTGCTTCTGCGCCGCAACCGGCTGTGGGAGTTAGGTCTGCGCAACACCCGGCTGCTGGGCGCTGGCTCCGAATTCGAGCGGATGCGGGAATACCAGCCCGACGACGAGTACCGCACCATCAACTGGAAGGCCACCGCGCGCCGGGGCAAACCGATTACAATGGAATTCGAGACCGAACGCAGCCAGAATCTGGTGGCGCTGCTGGATGTGGGGCGGCTGATGCGCAGCCCGGTGGGGGAGGTGGCGAAGATGGACTACGCCATCAACGCGGTGCTGCTGCTGGCCTACGTGGCCACCCAAAAGAGCGACCGGGTGGGGGTGATGACCTTTGCCGATGAGGTGCAAAGCTGGCTGGCACCCCGCACAGGCAAGGGGCAGTTTCAGCGGATGCTGGAACTGCTCTACGCGGTGCAGGGGCAGCCGGTGGAGCCGGACTACAGCGGGGCCTTTGGCTATCTGGCCAGCCGCCAGAGCAGGCGCTCGCTGGTGCTGGTCTTCAGCGATCTCACGGGCAGCGTGGCCGCGGACGCGCTCATCGCGGGGATGTTACGTTTGCGCCGGGGCCATCTGCCCCTGCTGGTGACGATGCGCGACCCGACGGTGGAGCAGATGGCCCGCCAGCCCATCGCCGACGGCGCGACGCTCTACCAGCGCAGTGTGGCCGAGACCCTTCTGGCTGAGCGGGAGCTGCGTCTGGAGCAATTGCGGCGTCACGGCGTGCTGACACTGGACGTGCCCGCCGACGAACTGAGCGTGGCGCTGATCGACAGGTATTTGGAGATTAAGGCGCGGATGTTGATTTGAGGAGATTGGGGATCGGAGACTGGGGATTGGAGATTGGGAGATTCGTGGACGTCCAATCTCCAGTCGCTAATCCCCAATCCCCAATCACTTCTTTATCCAATACCAATGCAGCGCCACCCCTGTCATCAGCCCCACCAGCGCTTTGACCGGCCAGGGCAGCCCGCTGGGACTGATGAAGCCTTCGATCAGCCCGGCCCCAATGAGGAGTGGGACCGAGCCGAGGATCAATTGCACGGCACTCTTGGCCCGTTCGACCAGCGCGGCCTGGCGGGTGAGCAGAGCGGGGCGCAGCAGACCGTCCGCCACAAAGAGACCGCAGCCGCCGGAAAGAAAGATGACACTGAGTTCTACCGGGCCGTGGGCCAGGATGAACTCGGCCAGACCCGCACTCAGCCCGTGAAATTGGAGCAGGCCAAAGATAGCGCCCAGACTCAGCCCGTTGAAGAGCAGAATGTAGAGGGTGAGCAGTCCGCCGGTGAGAGAACCGGCAAAAGCGTAGAACATCACGCCGATGTTGTTGGTGAGGATCGTCGTGGCCGCGGCCGAGCGCACGCTGGGCGCGATCTCCGTCCACAGTTCGCCGTCCTCTACTGTACGCACCAACGGTGCAATCTCCCGGCCCAGCAGTGTGTAGATGCTCTCCGGCGTCTGCCAGACGACGAAAAAACTGATAATGCCCGGTAGCAGGAACAGGAGAAACGAGACGGCTGTATAGGGCAGCAGGCGGCGGTAGAGTTGGGGGAAGTTCTGCGTATAGAAACGGCGCAGTTGTTGCCAGCGCAGGGGTTCTTCTCGGTAGAGCACTGCGTGGGTGCGCCCGACCAGTTGGTTCAGATAGCGGGTAATTTTGTGGCTGGGAAAGTCTCGCTGGGCCAGGGCCAGGTCGGAGGCCGCAATCTGGTAGAGACGGCCCAACTCGTAGAGTTCCGCCGCAGAGAGCGCTTCGGCGTTGCCCCGACTGCGCTCCGCCAATCTTTCCAGCCGCTGCCAGCCCGTTCTTTCTCTTTCAATGAACGCATCGATCTGCATCTTCGTCTCCGGGGAGAGTGAAAAGCGGGACGCAGCGCCCAGGGGGCACCCGACAGATTTTCGCAGATTCAGATTGAATCCGTGCAAATCCTGAAAATCCGTGTACATCCGTGTCCTTTTTTCAGGGCCATCGGAAGCCACTGATAACTGCTTACTGCTTGCTTCCCCCATCCTACCACCAAACCCAGAGAGACCCAATGGCCGATCACCCCCTGTTGGAGCAGGAATACGCCATCGACACGCCGGAGAGCGTCACCTTTGCCTACGAAGTGGCAGGCATCGGCAACCGCTTTATCGCCGCGCTCATCGACACCGCACTTCTCTTTGCCGCGCTGCTTTTGCTCAATCTTCTCGTTTTTGTGGCGCTGGGACTCCTGGGCGATCTGGCCGCAGACTCTCTGCTGGGGGACGAGCCGCCCAGTTGGCTGGGCGGGCTGGCCATCGCGCTCTATGCGCTGCTCAACTTTGCCTTCTATTGGGGCTATTACATTCTTTTTGAATGGCTGTGGAACGGGCAGACGCCGGGCAAGCGCTTTGTGAAAATTCGTGTGCTGCGTATGGATGGCAACCCTGCGGGCTTTGTCGAGGTGCTGCTGCGCAATCTGGTGCGCCCGGTGGATTTTCTGCCCGGCGGCTATGGGCTGGGGCTGCTGGTGATGCTTCTCAACGAAAAGAGCCGGCGGCTGGGCGACTTTGCCGCGGGCACCCTCGTCATCCGGGAACTGGCCGACGTTTCCCTGGATGCTCTGGCCGCCCGTTCCACATCCGTCGCGCCGGAGGTGGACGAAACACTACTCCTGACCTTCCCGGAAATTCGCCGCCTGACCAGCGCGGACTACGAGTTGGTTCAGGAGACCCTGGCCCGTCTCCGCAGGGGAACCATCTCCCAACGGGCGGTGGATCGGCTGGCCCTCACTATTGCCGCTCGCCTGCAAACCGACGCGCCCCAGGGCCGGGGTCAAGCATTGAGATTTCTGCAACAGGTGGCCGCAGCCTACCGGCAACTGGGCCGGTAAAAGTAGTTTGCAAAGGTACAGACGTAAGGATATACTTGGCGAAAGAAGAAGCGACCGGCGATTGGCGATCAGCGATTGGAAATCTCGTATCGTCTCGGCGCAACCCCAGTCGCCAATCTCCAATCGCCAATCTCCAGTCGCCAGTCGCTACGGAGTCCTCCATGCCCACACCCGACAACCCCATCCCCGACTACAACCCGACCATCAAAGAATTGCCGGAGAGTCTGCGCCCCCGGGAACGCATGGCCTATGCCGGGGCCAACGCACTGAGTACGGCAGAACTGCTGGCGATTATCCTACGCACGGGGGGCAAGGGGGAGAATGTGCTGCGCATGGCCGAACGGCTGCTCATCCAATACCGGGGCATCACCGGTCTGGCCCAGGCCAGCCACGAGGAGCTATGCCAGACCCACGGCCTGGGCATGGCTAAGACGACGCAGATCAAAGCTGCGCTGGAGTTGGGACGCCGTCTGCTGCTGGCCGCGCCGGAGGAGCAGGCGCAAATTCACAGCCCCGCGGACGTGGCGAATCTGCTGATGCTGGAGATGGGGTTGCTGGAGCGGGAGCAGTTGCGCACGGTTCTCCTGGACACCAAAAACCGGGTGCAGCGGATCAATACTGTCTATTCGGGAAGCCTGAATACGGCGGTGGTGCGGGTGGGCGAAATCTTCCGGGACGCGATCCGGGCCAATAGTGCGTCGATGATTGTCGTCCACAACCACCCCAGCGGGGACCCCACACCCAGCCCGGAGGACGTGCGGGTGACGGAGAAGATCGTCGAAGCAGGCCAATTGCTCAACATCGACGTTCTCGACCACCTGATCGTCACCCGCAGCCGCTTCGTCAGCCTGAAAGAGCGGGGACTGGGCTTTCGCAAATAGATCAAAAAAAATGGACGCAGATTTTCATGATTTGAATTTTTGAATTCGCCATCTCGTTTCTAACGAGTCTTGCATTTCGGTATCATCTTTTTGCAGATCGCACATCAACGAGAACGCCGGTACTGGCATGAAGTTTATCCATATCCTCAACGCTCTTCACTTCGACCGGCGTAAGCAACGCTTTGCCAGCCTTGCGTTCAAAAATTCTACGGGTGGCGGCCTTTCCGTCATCTATCAGGAATGTATCTTGGCCCAGAACCAGACCCCTTGCCAGCACATCGAACGATACTACCCGCCACCCACGAGCAGCCAGCCCCCCATCTTCTGGGCATGTGACGAAGCGATACTGCCATCCGGGTATACAACAGAGCAGCAGACCACTGCCAGTGGCGATATTTGCCACTACAACATCCTGGGCGTCAGCGACAGAGCAGCGCGTGACTTGCTACTCCAGCAAAGCCTCGCCGAGTTTCAAATCTGTGAAAATGATATTCCGCGCCCGCCGCTGTTTGGCCGCGGATAATCTTCACGAACCGGCCCATCGCCAACTGATGCGCCTCTACACCCTGGCCGGTCAGCGCGGCGCG
>JACQGT010000496.1 GCA_016199425.1 Chloroflexota bacterium | reverse complement strand
TGGCGTCGGCGTTGCCGTCGGTTCCAGCGGGACAGTGGCGGTCGGCTGAACGATCGGGGCCTGGGTGGGCTGGGCTGTGGGCCGAGGACGAGCCGTGGCCGTCGCTGTGGGTGATGGCTCGGCTGTGGGGGTATCGGTTGGGGTCGCTTCTGCTTCGACGATCACCGGTGGGGCTGCACTCTCCGTTGGCAGTGGCGTATGGGTGGCTGTTGGCGGAAGTCCGACAGCGCGTTGGGTAGCTGTGGCTGTGGCGCGCAGAACCACCGGCTGACTGGTCGCTGTACTATCGCCCGGCGCGAAGAGCCGTTCAAAGGGAAAGGGAGAACCTGCGCTGATCAACATCACACCCACCAGGAGGAGGGCCAGTACACCCACCGCACCCACGGCAAAGCGCACCCAGCGGTTGGGGGGCTGGGGTTTGGCAGGTATAGGAGCGACAGGTATAGGAGTGACAGTGGGAAGCGCAGATGGGGGCGGCGCAACAGATGGCAGATCGACCGTAGGCTGGCGGCGGGCAGAACCGGATGCAGACGATGCCACAATCACCGTCTCCGTGCGCTGGGGCGGAGGAGCCGGGCTGACGGAAGTCAGGCTGGAAAGGGTGAGGGTGGCTGTGGTTTCCACGTCACCGGCATTGGGCGGGGACAGAAGGCGGCCGGCTGCCAGAGTCAGGGCGTCAGCCAATTCGAGCGCGCTGGCGTAGCGCTCAGCCGGTTCTTTGGCCAGGGTAGAGCGCAGCACATCCACCACCCGGGACGGCAACGCAGCCAGAATGTCGTCGGGAATCGTCACCGATTCGTAGACGTGGGCGTAGAGAATCTGCGTAGTGGAGCCCAGAAAGGGCGCACGACCGACCAGACAGCGGTAGAGGACCGCGCCCAGAGAGTAGATGTCGCTCTGCGCGTTCACATCCCGGCTGCCCGCGCACTGTTCCGGGGCCATATAGGCAGGGGTGCCGATGGTGCGCCCCACATTCGTCAGTTCCGGGGTGTCCAACGCGCGGGCAATACCAAAGTCCGAGAGGAGGGGCACCACCGGATGATCCAACGCTTCCAACTGGACGCTGCCGGGTGCGCCGGGGCTGGTCGGGCGCAGAAGAATGTTGCTGGGTTTCACATCCCGATGGATGACACCGGTCTGGTGGGCATAGGCCAGGGCGCGGGCGACAGGGGTGAGCAGGTTGCAGCTTTCTTCAGCGAAGAGCTTGCCACGCCGCTCCAACAGCCGGGACAAACCCTCTCCCTCGATCAACTCCATGGCGATGTAGGCGACCCCATCCGCGGGCGCGTCGCCCACTTGCAGGGTGGTGACGATATTGGGATGGCGCAGCGCGGCGGCTGTGCGCGCTTCCTGGTGGAAACGGGATCGGGTGATTTCGTCGGCGCCGGGCAACAGCACCTTTAGCGCCACCGAACGCCCCTGCACCTGATCGTAGGCCTGGTAGACCGCGGCCGCGCCGCCACTGCCCAGCCGTCGCCCGATCAGATAACGGCCAATCTGCCGTCCGGTCAGATTGGCCGTATCGTACCGTCCCCCGGCTTGGGGCGAGGCATCCGATTCAAAGAGCGAACGTTCAAAGGATTCAGACACAGGTGTTTGGCGAGAAAGGGTGCGGCGGCAGATTGGCTGGCAGTGTGGCTTTTGGTATGATTCGTAGATGATTCTAGCACAGCCGCGAGGCCGGGCAAAAGAAACGGCCAATGCGAGGGTCTACTTCAGATTGGGGGCGCGATTGCTCTCCGCCGGTCCGTGACCGGCGGCGGTCGGGTCACGGACCCGACCGGAGCACCCCGAACTTGAATTACACTCCAATGCGGGGTACGTCACCCGGCAATCAATTGCCGTCTGAATGAAAAGAGCAAATCCGCAAATTCTGTAATCTGTGTTCTTATTTCCAGAGGTAGAGGGAACTGCTGTGAGCCAAAACGGACGATTGGTCTGTCTATCTGGCCCGAACGCGGGCCGGGAATATGAATTGAGCGACGAAGTGACGGGGGTTGGCCGGGCTGCCACGTCCCAAATTGTGCTGGCCGACAGTTTTGCCAGCCGCCAGCACGGGGAGATCTACCGCATCGACAATGGCTATCAGATTCGGGACTTGAGCAGCAAAAATGGGGTCTACGTGCGCGGGCAGCGGCTGGGAGCGGATGGTCGGGTCTGGTTGAACGACGGAGACGAAGTGCAATTTGCCTCCACCCGTTTTCGCTTTCACGACCCGTCGGCCACAGTCACCGCGCCCTCTCTCCTCGCAGTGCGCGAACCGGGTCTACGCGTGGAAATGACAACCCGCCAGGTCTACGTGGACGGCGTTGCGCTAGACCCGCCGCTCAGTGTCAAACAGTTCGACCTGCTCTGGTATCTCTACGAGAACCGGGGGCGGGCGGTGAGCAAAGATGAGATCGCCTTACAGGTCTGGTCCGAGAGCGAGGGTGACACCTACGACGCCAACATTGACCGGATGGTGAGCCGGGTGCGTAGCCGCATCGAACCGGGAGAGAGCGAGGAGGCGCGCTTCATTACGACGGTGCGGGGTTATGGGTATCAGCTTGTGCTGGAATAAGTCAACCAATGAACGAATCAACCAATCAACCAGTGAGGAGTTGATTGGTTGATTCGTTCATTCGTATCCACTTTGTCTGTCAAAACGCAGAGAAGCGTAGGCCAATAGTCCGAGTCCCGTCGCCATTGGTTCTGAAAAATTTCTGATAAATCTGTATGCTATTGACAACCTGTGTCGATTTGCGCAGGCTTCGCTTGTGTACTGAAAGGAGTTGGTGATGAGCCTGGCAACGACCCAATCCTATCCCGGAAACGCTCTGGCCCTGGAGATGGCCGCAACGATCCACGCGGCGCGGGCGGGCGATGAATCCGCCTTTTGTCACCTGTGCGACACCTACCAGGCCGCGGCGGAACGGGTGGCCCGCCACATTCTGCGCACGGAAGAGGCCGCGGCCGACGCGGTGCAGGATGCCCTGATTAAAGTCTACAAGGCCATTCCCAATTTTGAGGATGGCAACTTCCGCGCCTGGCTTCTGCGTATCGTCACCAACACCTGCTACGACCATCTGCGCCGCCAGAAACGCCGCCCCGCCATCAGCCTGGACGCCCTCTTGGAAGAATCCTACACCGAAATGCCCGATACCCGCACCAGCAATGACCCGGAGCGTATGGCCTTGCGCCAGGAGCAGCGGGACTTCTTGCGCGGCGTCATCGCCGAACTTTCGCCCTGGCACAAAGAAGTGGTGGTGCTGGTGGATGTGATGGGCTACGACTACAGCGAAGCTGCGGCAATGCTGGGGCTGCCCCTGGGCACGGTCAAGTCTCGTCTGAGCCGGGCGCGGGCCAACCTGCGCACGCGTCTGTGCGCGGCCAATTACCTTCCCGGCCCCGTGCGCCACTGAATAGCAGGCAGTGAGCAGTAATCAGTAATCAGTTTGTTGGGCACCAGACGACACGAACAACTGCCCTGAAAAATAGAATACGGATGACAGAATTTGCGGATTTGCTTTTTCGTCCCCCGTGGCGCTCGACTGTGCATGAACAACTGATTACTGCTCACTGATTACTTCTTCAATTCCCCGCCGCAACTTCTCCACATCGCCCTCGTCGTTGTAAAAACTCGTCGAAGCGCGCAACAAATCTGGATTCGAGACCGAGCGGATGTGTACGCCCATTTCGCCCAGACGGGCTGCGGCCTGCGCCGGGTCTACGCCATCAATGCTAAAACTGGTCAATCCCGCCTGGCTGGCTGGCGTGTAGACAGTGACGCCGGGGATGGCGGCCAGGGTTTCCCGGCAGTGGCGGGTGATGGCCTGAATTTGCGCGTAGATGGCCGCGTGTCCCAACGCCTCCAGCCAGCGCAAACTCCCCAGCATCCCGGCCAGGGCCGGTTTGTAGACTGTCCCCACTTCGTAGCGTTTGGCCGTGGAGCCGGCCAGGTAGTTGCCGTTGTCGTCGTAGGCGTTCCCGTCGCGCAGGCTGGGGAAACCCACATACGTCTGGTGGGTATCGGCCAGTCGCTCGTGGCGGATGTAGAGCGCGCCCACCCCGTCCGGCCCGCACAGCCACTTCTGGCCGGGGCAGGCGTAGTAGTCCACATCCAGCGCCTTCACGTCCACAAGAATCGCGCCAGCGCTCTGCGCGCCGTCCACTGCGATCAGACCGCCCACCCCGTGAATTTTTTCCGCAATCGGTGCCAATGGCAGGACGACGCCGCTCTTCCACGAGACGTGAGAGAGCGCGGCCAGCCGGGTGCGAGGGGTGATGGCGGCGATAATCTTTTCGGCGGTGGTCGGCCCGTCGTCCGTGACAGCGACGGGCACGACCCGCACGGTCACGCCGTAGCGTTTGGCCGCCGCGAAGACGGGCATAAAGCCGCCGGGATGTTCCAGGGAAGTAGTGACAATTTCGTCGCCGGGCTGGTAACGCTGGCCCCAGGCCGCGATGTTCATCCCATCAGTGGTGTGATGGGTCAGGGCGATCTCGTCGTCGTCTGCGCCCAGCAGCCGGGCAAAGTAGCTGCGCAGGTCCGTGGAGATGGCGAGGGACTTTTCGTAGATGCCGGGGCCGATGCGCCCGGCGCTCAGTTGGCTTTGGTTGGCCGCGGCAATCGCTTCGGCGGCGTGGCGGCTGAGCGGCCCGTTTGTGCCCGCGTTCAGATAGGCGCAGGTCAGCGTGGCCGGGGTGTCGTGGCGGATGGCGGTGATGTCGAGGGGCATGGGATGACCTGTCTTTTGGTGGGGGAAGTTGAAGGAAAGGGTTATGAGTTATGAGTTAGGAGTTAGGCCGTCACTACGAGCCTAACTCCTAACTCATAACTCATAACTCCTAACTACTAGTACTTCGGCAGCCAGTCGCCGTGGGCTTC
>JACQGT010000495.1 GCA_016199425.1 Chloroflexota bacterium | reverse complement strand
GATCATGAAAATCTGCGTCCGCTTTTGAGTTCCATTGCCTGCCGAATTGCTATTTCCACCACCCGATCAGCGGGCAATTCGGGCAAACGCAGGGCGTGGGCCGCCGCGGCCAGCAACGCGGCCTGGGGGAGCAGACCGATCAGTTCGCTGCGGTCGATCTCCACGCCCAGTGACCGGGCTTCCCGCTCGATCACCGCCACGACCGCATGGGGCGGGGTACTCTGAAAATCGACCAGATTCATACTCACCTGGGCCTGACCGTCTACCAGCAGACCCAGCGCTTTGACCGCGGGCAGACCGCCGCTGCTCTCCCGGATGGCGCGGGCGATGCGTTTGGCAAGCGCCGCATCGCTGCTCTTCAAAAAGACATTGAAGGCGATAAGAAAGGGCCGCGCGCCGACAATCACCGCACCGGCGGAGCCGACGACAGTGGGACCGAAATCGGGCTGGCGCTGGGGCAGATGAATCTCCTCCACCAGCCGCTCGTACTCCCCGGCGCGCACGTCGGCCAGATTGCGCCGCTCGGGACGGGTGGCCGCGGCCTCGTAGAGGTAGACAGGCAGCCCCAACTCGTCGCCGATGCGTTGGCCCAGCCGCCGGGCCAACACCGCGCATGCGGCCAAATCGATCCCCTGGATGGGGACCAGCGGCACCACATCCGTCGCGCCCAGGCGGGGATGGACGCCCCGCTGCTGGCGCAGATCGATGCGATCAGCAGCCACCCGCACAGCCTGGAAAAGCCCCTCCACCACAGCGTCCGGCTCCCCGGCCACAGTGAGGACGCTACGGTTGTGGTCCCAATCGCTGGTGCGATGCAACAGATGGACGCCGGGCGTCTGGATAGCGGCGGCGATGGCGTCCACCACCTCCATCCGCCGCCCTTCGGAAAAGTTGGGCACTGCCTCAATCATCTGCATAGTATTGGAGATTGGCGACTGGCGATTGAGGATCCGCTCTGCCCAATCGCCAGTCGCCAGTCGCTAATCGCCTCCCTCCCCCAGCAGCCACTTGACAACCATCAACACCACAAAAGCACAGGCGATGAGGATGACGGAGAGGGCCAGGGCTACGTTCAGGTCCAGTTCAAAGCCCAAATAGATGGCGAGAGGCATTGTCTGGGTGCGCCCCGGAAAATTACCGGCGAAGATAATCGTTGCGCCGAAGTCACCCAGCGCCCTGGCCCAGGACATCACCAGCCCGCTGAGCAGGGACATGCGCACCAGAGGCAGGGTGATAAAACGGAAGACCTGCCATTGGCTGGCCCCGTCCAGACTGGCGGCCTGCTCCAATTCACTTTCGATGCTGGCAAAGCCGCCCGCGGCCGCCCGCACATAAAAGGGGCTGGCGATGAATACCTGAGCCAGCACCACCGCCACCGACGTAAACGCAATTTCGATCCCAAAGAGTTCCAGAGGCGCGCCCAGCCAGCCCCGGCGCCCAAAAGCCATCAGTAGCCCCAGCCCGGCCACCGCCGGGGGCAGGACTGTGGGCAGGTCGATGAGCGTATCCACCACCCGGCGCAATGGGAACTCCCGGCGGGCCAGCAGATAGGCCACAGGCGTGCCCAACAAGACAATCAACAGTGTGCTTGTGGTAGTGGTTTGCAGGCTCAGACGGATGGCCTGGGCCGCGATGGGGTCGGCCAAGTGTACCCACAACTGGTCCAGCTCTGTGCGCCAGAGCAGCGCGGCCAGGGGCAGAAGCAGAAAGACGAGAAGGGGCAGAGCCAGCCCCTGCCAGATTTCCTGGGGCGGGCGCAACCGGGAAGAGCCGGGCTGGGCACGGAGACGGGCAGGGGTGGCGAGTGTGTGGGCCATAGGCGAACGTTTCGATCTACCCATCACGGCAGACGTCGCCCGGCAGCCACGGGACAGTCGACGGAGAAGCCTGCATCGGTCAGCAGTTCCACGCCGGCGGGCGAACCCAGCAGATCAACAAATTGTTGGGCCAGGGCAGAGGACGCCCCGTTCCGCACAGGCGCGATTTGATAGCCCGCAAGCTGGTTCAAATGGGCAGGAATCTCCAGTACAATCACATCCGGCGCGGTCTGGGCATCGGTCGCATAGACGATTCCCGCGTCGGCTTCGCCTAGCCGCACTTTGCTCAACACGGCCCGCACGTTCTGCTCATAGGAGACTACATTTTCCAGCACGCCCCGGCGAAAGGCCTCTCCGTAGGACGAATCAGCCGCGGCTGCCGCCAAAAAATTCAGCGTATACGCGCCCACCGGAACCACCTCTGCACCAATGACCACCTTTACCCCCGGCTGGGCCAGCCCGTGAAGTGAGGCGGCAGATTGGCCGCTGGCGACGACCACAAGCCGATTGCAGGCAAAGGAGACGACCGCGCCGGGGTCGATCCGCCCTGCGCTCACGGCAGCCTCCATCTGACGCTGATCCGCGCTGGCAAAGAGGTCCGCCTGTGCGCCCTGATCCAATTGGCTGGCCAATTGCTGGGAGCCGGCAAAGTTGAATGTGACGCGGCTCTGCGGGTGACTTTGCTCGAAGGATGCGCCAACCGTTGTAAACGCTTCGGTCAGGGAAGCGGCCGCAAAGACCACCACCTCTTGAGATAGTTCACTTGTGGGCCGCCCTTCCCCTATGGCTGCGCAGCCCGCCGACAAAAGAGTCAGACAAAGCAGGCAGGCGCAAACTGCGAAACACTTCATAGGTCCTCCGATAATCCCAGGCAAAGATGACCCGGGGCCGTAACCGCTAAGGCTATCTGGCCCATTCCGGGAAAGAAGTTGAGCAGATACCCGTGACCATCAAATTCGACTATATCAACCCGCCTGTAGCCTGTCAAATTCCGGCTTTTTGTAGTAGTCAACGAAAAATGGATGTAGGACGGAATGGTATTCCGTCCGCTCTGGGCGGATTGCCAATCCGCCCTACAATCCTTTTGCCTTTGTGGTGATGATTCCCCGGAATTTCTCCATCGGTGGTATGATCCCCCCATTATTCGCCCAATCGCCAGAGAATGCCAAGCCAATGCACGATCTCCCATTCCCACCGTCCTGTTCCCCTTCAGAGTGGGACGCCTTCGTCGAGAATCATCCCCAGGCCACATTCTTGCAACTTTCCAGTTGGGGAGAGTTGAAAAGCGCGTTTGACTGGTCCAGCCGCATCGTCACGTTGACCGACGGGCCGGGCCAGATGCGGGCCGGCGCGCAGTTGCTCTTCCGGCGCGTGGCCGGTCTCACCTTTGCCTACGTCCCTCGCGGACCCCTGACCGACTGGCAGGACGGGGAGACGACTAGCGCTCTGTTGGCGCAGATCGACGGGGCCGCACGCCAGGCCGGGGCCGCCTTTGTCAAGATCGAACCGTCTCTACTGGATACGCCGGCCAACCGGGCGCTTCTCGCCAGCTACGGCTTTCGCCCCAGCCCCCAGAGCGTCCAACCCCGCAGCACCATTACCCTGGACATCAGCGGCAGCGAAGACGAGATTCTGGGCCAGATGAAAAGCAAATGGCGCTACAACATCCGCCTGGCCGAGCGCAAGGAAGTGGCTGTCCGGCCCGGAGAGGCAGCCGATCTGCGCCACTTTCAGACGCTGATGGAGACGACCAGCGAGCGGGACGGTTTCGCCGTCCACAATTTTGATTACTACCGCACAGCCTACGATCTGCTGGTTCCCAGACACGGGGTCTACCTCTACGCCGAATACGCGGGCGCAGTGCTGGCCTCGATTGTCGTGTTGCAGTGCGGGCAGATGGCCTGGTATGTGTGGGGGGCAAGCAGCGACGCCGAGCGTAATCGGATGCCCAACCACGCGCTCCAATGGGCAGCTATCCGCTGGGCCAGAGAACGGGGTGCGCAACGCTACGACCTGTGGGGTATTCCCGACGAAATCGGCCAGGTGGCCCAGGGGATGGCGGACGGCGCGCCTATCCCCGCGGAGGAGATGCCCGTGGATGTGGGTGCGTTTCCGCCCGGCGATCTGTGGGGCGTCTTTCGCTTCAAGCAGGGCTTTGGCGGGGTGGTGGGGCGCACAGTCGGCGCGTGGGATCGACCGCTGAACAGCCCCCTCTACCAACTGTACCGGGGCGGTGTGGTCCTGCGCGCAGCCCGCGCCGCCGGCCAGTCACCCCGGCAGATGGCGCAAGAAGCAGTGGCCGCGCTCCTCCCGGCGCAATCGACCGGCCCGCGCGTCTCTCCTCCCACGCAGACGGTCGAATCGGCGGCGGAATGGCGCTCTGCCCTGGCCCGCCTGCCCGAACCCCACGTGCTGCAAAGCTGGGAGTGGGGCAGCCTGAAAGCCCAGACTGGCTGGCAAGCCCGGCGTTTTCTGCTGACCGACGCCGACCGCGCGCCCGCAGCCGCCTTTCAATATCTCTGGCGGCAGCCTGTGGTCCGGCTGCCCTTGCGGGTGGGCTATGTGCCCAAAGGCCCGGTGATAGACTGGGACGACGAAGTGGCGGTGGAGCGGACGCTGGCCGCGGTGGAAGAGACGGCCCGGCGTACCGGCTCACTTTTCGTCAAAATTGACCCGGACGTAGACGAGACGAGCCTGACCGGTCGTCGGGTTGCTGCGCTGCTGCGGGCCCGGGGCTGGCGCTTCAGCCCGGAGCAGATTCAGTTCAAAAATACAGGCATTACCCGGCTGGATAGCAGCGAAGAGGCGCTGCTCGACTCCTTCAAAAGCAAGTGGCGCTACAACATCCGCCTGGCCGAGCGGCGGGGTCTGGCCGTGCGGCTGGGCGGGGAAGCCGATCTGGCGGCCTTCTACGCGCTCTACGCCGAGACCGGACGGCGGGACGGCTTTCTCATCCGCCCCTTCGCCTACTACGCGGACGTCTGGCGGACATATCTGGCCGCGCAAGACGACGCCGATAACCCGGCGGGCGGTGCGCTCCTGCTGGCCGAACACCCGGAAGAAGCCGCGCTGGTGGCGGGCATTTTCCTGCTCCGCTACGGGAGACGTGCCTGGTATTTCTACGGGGCCAGCAGCGAGGCCCGGCGGCGGGATATGCCCAACCACCTGCTCCAGTGGGAGGGGATGCGCTGGGCACGGGGCCAGGGCTGCACTGTTTACGACTGGTGGGGTGCGCCCACTGCGCCGGACGACCCGGAGGATGGCCTGCAGGGGGTTTGGCACTTCAAAGAGGGTTTCGGCGCAGAACTGCGCCAGCAGATCGGGGCCTGGGACTGGTCACCTGCGCCGACCCTCTGGCGGCTCTACCAGCGGGCAATGCCTCTGCTTCTGGACGTAATGCGGCGGCGCTGACATCAACAACGACTCACGGATAACGTCTGCTCCAACAAGCGTTTCTTCAGCTAGTTGGCGGTTGGCTTCAAGGACAAGTTCAATAGCTTCCTTCAGATTTTCACGGGCTTCCTCTAAAGTGTTGCCTTGCGTATTTGCGCCGGGCAATTCTTCTAAGCCGCAAGTCGCCCAGAGCGTAGCTCTGGAAAGCGACTTGTCGGCCGGGTACCCCCTGAGCGCGGCAGCAACTCGCCCGCACGCACCGCCAGCCACTCGGCACTGGCCAGCCCCTGACACTGCGGACAGTGACGGTCCCGGCACGAGTGATGAAAGTAGTGCTGGGTGTACACAATCGCTTTCATATAGGTATCCTTCATCGTTCATCTTCTGCAGGGAGTCATGGGCGGTTTTATACCACCGTGATGACGACTTTTCCCTGGGCGTGTTTCTCTATAAGATACCGGATAGCTTCAGCAACCTCACTTAATGGGTAAGATCTATCGATAACCGGTACAATCTTGCCCGCTTCAAGAAGCTCTTTGATAACGAGCAGATCTTTTTTGAGTGATGCCGCTATTCCCATGAAACCGATCTTCTTGGTTCCGATCCGCGATACCAATGGCCCCAGAAGCATCGCCTGGAAAACTTGAGCCAGGGAACCTCCAGCCACGACACAAATTCCCTTGGGGCTTAATGCCTTCCTATAATCTAGGATCGGATGGTATCCGTTAACGGCCAGAATCAAATCATAACGCTGCCCATTTTTGGTGAAATCTTCCTGCGTGTAATCAATGACGTGGTCTGCGCCAATCGAGCGCGCCATATCCAGG
>JACQGT010000059.1 GCA_016199425.1 Chloroflexota bacterium | reverse complement strand
CGCGCGCAGGTAGTCGCCGTTGAGATCGACCGCCTTCTCGTAGCCATCCAGCGCGCTGAAAATCATCTCCCGTCGCTGGTCGAAGGAGGCGTTCTCCTGGGCAGCGAAGATCAACTGTTGCAAGTGAGCGCCGCCCAAAAAGTAGTGTAGAATTTCCTGGCCCGTGTCGTCCTCTGCCTGTCCCCAGGCGGTTTGGGTAGCTGCCTCAAATTCCCGCAGCGCTCTGGCGTAGCCATCCGCGCTCTCCTGAGAGTAGTGTAGAAAGCCCCGCACCAGCCGGCGCAGGGCTTCCATCCGCCGTTGAATCTCCGCGTTGGCGTCCCCCTGCAACTCCGGGCTAGGGCTGTAGCGGATGGCCTTGCCCAGCGCGTGGCTGCCCTGTAGCTCTCCCGCCAATTCAGCCGACGCGCTCTGGGCCGCCCTGTCTGACAGGTAGAAAAGGGGCTGCAACTGCCAGTTGCCGTCGCTGGCCCGGTCGATTGTGCCGTAGACCAGCAGGTTGGCATTGAGCTGCGCAGTGCGGCTTTCCGCTTCGGTGGCGACAATCGGCGGCACACCGTTCGCCGGCCCCCAGACCGTCACAGGCCGGTTGATCAGTTTGCTCAGATCGTCGCTCTGCCCCTGCAAAAGCACGGCGATCTCATCGGCCCGGCCTCGCCCTTCGGCAGCGGCAACGCTATCCCCGGCGTCCAGGGGCGCAAAGGGGGCAAAGGCGATGTTGTAGCTGTTCTCCGGCATGGCCGTGGGCGGCGGCGGTGGGCGCTGCGCCCAGAGCCACCAGGCCAGTAGCAGCAGCGTCAGCAGCGAAGCGACCCCGGCCACGGCAAACCAGCCCAGCTCCCACCGGCGCTGGAGGGCGTCGGGGATGCGCTCGTAGCGCAGTTCGGGCAGGCTTTCCGTCCCTTGCACGGCCGCGATCACCCGGCGCAGTTGCTCCTCGTGGCGCGCCGGGTCGGTGAAATCCACCGATTGCAGCAGGGCGATGCGTCCCGGCGGGTCGCACTCCTCCAGCCGCAGGGGAATCAGACGGCGCAGGCGGGCGGCCGGGTCTTTGTGCTGAACGAGCAGCCCCTCAAACTCCGTCGCGCCCTCAGCCACGTAGGCCTGGCTGAGGACGGCCAGAATTTTCCGGCTCTCGCTGATGGAGCGCTCCACCTCCGCCAGCACAGGCACGCCAGCCCGGAAAGTCTCCTCGGCGGTGGCGACGACCAGCCCGGCCTGCTTCAGCCGGGGCAGCAGCCAGTCCAGAACCCAATCCGCGTCCTGCTGGCTGTAGCTGATAAAAACGTCGTAGCGATAGGCGGCTTCTTCGGCCATCGATGCACCAGACCGGGGAACGGATAAGGGAAATGGGCAGCGTAAGTTAGCTGCATTCTAACACGGCGGGGAGAAGAGGACAAGAGAAAGAATTTTACCGCGGAGGCGCGGAGAGCGCGGAGTTTTTCTCAACGCAAAGGCGCAGTGCAAAACATTCCTTTTGATTTGCCGCAGACGGGTCTCACGTGTACGATGTGAGCCAACCGTTTCCACCCGCCGCCAGGACGACCCGTGCCGCCGCTTCCACTCCACCGCATTCCTGCGCAGACCGGGGCCAACTGTGGCCTCTTTGCGATCCTCGCCGGGGCACGCCGTTTGGGCTACCGGGAAAGCGCCGAATCCGCGCTGGTTGCCGAGTTGGACCGGCTGGAAAAGGCCGATCCCCGCACGTTCATCGGGGAAGTGCTCTCCATCGGCCTGCTGCTCGACCTGATCCGGGGCGTCTGTCTGGACGGCGCGCCCCGTTTGGCCGCGCGGGCCGTCCCCTTCTCCACCCCGGCGGTGCTCTCGGCAATCATCCGGGATGCGTCCCAGAACGGGGCGGCGCTGCTCATCCCCTTTGCCCGCCCGCAAAGCTACGACGGCTACTATCGGCTGCTGGGCTGCCAGGCCCGGGGCGAAGTGACGGACGCGCAGGTGGTCGCGGCCCGACAGGCCAAAGAGGCCGAGACGCGCTTCCTCGCCGCGGACGCGCACTGGGCGCTTATCAACCGGGTGGACGGGACGACCGGGACAGTTGTCCTGGCCGACTCCTTCGAGGATGTGTGGGGGACAGGCCACGGCTACGAGGCCGACTTTTCGGTGGAGAAGCTGACGGCAGCCAATCTGGCCCTGGACGGCTGTTTCGACTGGGGTAATTTCCT
This sequence comes from Chloroflexota bacterium, assembly GCA_016199425.1. Classification (GTDB taxonomy): domain Bacteria; phylum Chloroflexota; class Anaerolineae; order Caldilineales; family Caldilineaceae; genus JACQGT01. Next base: position 6,832 of record JACQGT010000059.1, on the reverse strand, counting down.
GGATGAGCGGGGCAGGGCGTGGGGGGTGTACGACATTCGGGGTCTGGCCTATGCGCCCAGCACGCCTCGACTCAAAAACCCGGACCGGCTGGAAGAAATACTACGCAACGACAGGCAGGAAACGTTGGACCTGGCCGGGCGGCTCGTTCTGATGGAGAGGATGAGATGACGGGGAATCCGCTTGTGAAACCATACGATCCCACCTGGGCCGACTGGTTCGCCAAGTTGGGAGAACTATAGCTCTGATTTCTGTTTGACATAGTATACGGCAATGCCGTATACTCTATTTATGATATTCGTCGAAACGTCTGCTTTTACCCGGCTCATTTACGATTATATGAGCGAAGAAGAGTATCTGGGTTTGCAGAACTATCTGCTACAACACCCGGAAGCAGGCTCGGTTGTGCCAGGTAGTGGCGGCGTTCGCAAACTGCGCTGGGCGATGGGAGGCCGTGGCAAACGCGGCGGCTCGCGAGTGATCTATTACTGGAAGCAGACAGACGACGAAATCTGGCTGTTGACGGTGTATGCGAAAAATGAGATTGGCAACATTCCGAGCCATATACTGCGCAAGATTGCTGAGGAGATCAAAAATGGCTGAACGTGACATCGGGCAAGAAATTCTTGACGGAATCCGTGAAATCAAACGCTATAAGGCAGGTGAAGTTAACCTGCGCACGCGTGAGTTGAAACAGTCCGCTCCAACCCAGGAAATCCGCTCCCAATTGATGCTTTCCCAGGCTGCTTTTGCCGGACTGATGGGTGTGAGCCTGCGTACTGTACAGGATTGGGAGCAGGGACGCCGAATACCCAGCGGCGCAGCCAGAACGCTTCTGCGCATTGCCCAGCAACGCCCCGAAATCTTTCTGGAACTGGTATAGGCGCTTCTGCTACCCTCTCCTCAACAACTTCATCACCCGATCCGGTCGATTGCTGCTGGACCTGACCGGACGGCTCGTTCTGATGGAGGCGATGAGATGACGGGGAATCCGCTTGTGAAACCATACGATCCCGCCTGGGCCGACTGGTTTTCTGCCCTGCGCGAAGTGTTGGCGGAAGCTCTGGGCGACGCCTGCCTGTCCATTGAACACGTGGGCAGCACGTCCGTGCCGGGGCTGGCGGCCAAGGCCATCATCGACATCGATATTGTATTTCCCCTGGGTGGGCTGGATGGGGTCATTGAACGGCTGGCTGCCGTCGGCTATGTCCACGCGGGGGATCGGGGCATTGCCGGGCGGGAATCCTTCGACCTCATCGACGCGCAGCGCAAAGCGAACTTGCCGTCCCATCACCTCTACGCCTGCCCGGAGGGGAACGCAGAGCTGGCCCGTCACATCTTCCTGCGCGAATGGCTGAAGCGTCACCCGGATGACGTGGCCGAATATGCCCGCAAGAAGTTCCTCCTGGCGGAACTGTGCGATCACGACCGGCGGCTCTATGCGGACGTGAAAGCCGTGGCGCTGGATCGCTTCTTCCAGCGAATACTCGCTTCACATTCTGGCGAGGTACAGAGTGGTCAGTGAGCAGTCATCAGTCATCAGTTATCAGTTATCAGTTCCTCATGCGCTGTCGTGCGCCACGGGGGCGGTGTCCTGAGCCTGTCGAAGGGATGAAAAAGTCCCCGGCACTTTCTGCCCAATGAAGTACCGGGGACTTTTTTTAGGGCGATAAAACCAGCCACCGATGACTGCTCACTGATTGACTGCTCACTTAGCTTTACTAGCCTGTGTGGTGGTCGGTGCCTTCGTAGCGTTCAAAGAAGGCGCGGATGCGGGCTTCGTCGAATTCATCGAACTTGTCGATACGCTGCCACGCCACCAACGCGATGCGTGTACTCATGTCCTGGTGCAGGGGCGTTACTGAGCCTGCGTCACCCGTCCAGGTGGGGTCGTTGCGCACCACCACCAGATGGCGGCCCGCCGCGATGAGCGGGCGGGCAAAGGCGTCCAATTGGTCCACCAGTTCGGGACAGCCGTCGTCGCACTGGTAGTAGATGATGACGCCGCCATCCTCCAGATTGTGGATGAGCTGCTCGTAACGGATCGGCTCCCGGTAGACGGCCCAGGAAGCCAGCCCCGGATAGTGGGGGCCAGAGGTGGGCGGCACGCTGTTGTATTGGATGGGAGATGTACTGCCCTGGGCGATGTGGGTGTTGCCCAGGGTGGGCAGGGACTGTTCCTCGCCCACAGGCTGGCTGGATTTGACGTTGGCATAGACGATCAGCCCGACGATGACGACCAGGACGATCCCGCCGACGATAAGCAGAAGATTGCTGTTGCGCCGCCGCTTGTCGGCGATCGCGCGCAATTCCTGGCGGCTGGGGCGGGATGTGGTAGCTGTTTTGGAGCGACTGCGTTGTGCCATGAGATTGGTTGCTTTGTTGATTGGTGGATTGGTTAATTATTTGTGGATATAAACGAGAACCGCGTTGTCACTGGTCGCACTGAGCCATTTGGTCTCGCCGGCATACTCCGGAATGGACCAGCGGAAAAGCCACTCGGCGTCTTCGTTGGTCATATTGACGCAGCCGTGGCTCATGGGGTTGCCAAAGTTGTTGTGCCAGTAGGTGCCGTGGAAGCTATAATCCTGATAGAAGTACTGCACCCACTCCACATTGGGCAGGCTGTAATAGGTCCCCGCGGCCCGGTCACCGCCGCTCATTGTCTGGCTGCGGGCGCGCACCCGCATACGAAAGACGCCCTGCACCGTCGGCGTGCCCGGCAGCCCGCTGGAGATGAGAAATTCGCCCGCCAATTGGTCACCTTCCCAGGCGTAGGTCTTCTGCTCGGTCAAGTTGACTTCGATCCACTTCTTGCCATTGGCCTGGTCCTGTTCGATAGCTTCCAGCGTCGGAGCAGCCAACTGGACTGGACTGGAAACGCTCTGCGCCTCCGCCACCGGCAGTGACTGTTGGGTGCGTTTTACTTCGGCCTTCTCTTTGTGGAAGCGGGGCAGGTCCATGGACGCCTTGGCGAAAGGCAGCGGCGGTAGAGAAGCCGCCGTCACCACATCGACAGGCCGGGGCGGGGCCGAATCCGCGGCGTGGAGCACAGTCCTTCCCAGGCCCAACGCCAACAAAAGAACCAATCCCATTGCTCCGATTAATTTTTTCATTGGATGCTCCTCGTATTGCGTAGACTGTAGGGCGGAATTGGCATTCCGCCCTACGTTTGTGTAGACTATAGGGCGGAATGCCATTCCGCCCTACGATTATTCGTGTACCACAACCAGTGTGCCTGGATCGTCGGCGTCGCTGAAGAGCCAGCCAGCTCCCTCTGCTTGCGGCCCGGCCCAGCGGAAGAGCCATTCGGCATCCTCTGGACTCATATTGATGCAGCCGCGGCTGGCTGGTCTGCCAAAATTGGCGTGCCAGGTTGTGCCGTGAAACGCGTAATCTTCATAAAAATACTGTACCCAGGGCACGTTTTCCAAATAGTAATAGTTGCCCGCGGCCCGGTTGCCGCCGTACATATCCTGCACAGGCACCTTCGCCCAGATGCGAAATGTGCCTGTCACAGTCGGTGTGCCGGGCAGACCAGACGAGATGATAAAGGCATTGACCGGCGTCGTCCCTTCGTAGGCGACCACCCGCTGCTCGCTCAGGTCCACGTCGATCCATTTTTCAGTTGTGGTTGGGAAGGTGGTGTGCTGGTGGTAGCCGGGTGTCACTGCCGCGGGGGCCTCTGTCGTGGCCGGAGGGATACGCAAACGTTGGCCGGGGATAATCAGGCTTGGATTGTTCAGGGCATTGGCCCGCACCAGTGCGTTGACCGAAATCCCGTAGAGATCGGCTATCGTACCCACGTGTTCGCCCGCCTGGACAACGTGAACAGACAGATTGCTGGCTTCTGCGACCAGGGCGGAAGTTGTCGTCTCTTTGGCGGGAACGGCCAATGTCTGCCCGGCATAGAGCCGTTGCGCGGGTGAAATGCGGTTCAAATCGACCAGATGGGCCAGACCGATGCCATAGGCATTGGCGATGGCGGTCAACGTGTCGCCGGGCTGCACCTGATAATAGGCAATCGACTGCACGACCGCGGATTCCCGGGGCGACTGGGCCGTAGCGTCCGCCTGGATGATCAGCCGTTGGCCGTACCAGACGAAATCCACATCCCCCAGATTGTTCAAACTACGCAATTGGTCAACTGTCGTCCCATAGGCTTCGGCAATCTGGCTGAGCGTCTCGCCGGGCTTGACCACGTGGATGGTGTCGCTGGCAAAAGTGGGCATGGCATTCCCCAACAGGAGTAAGCAGGCCAGAACCACCACTATCATTCTGCGCCCCAGACGGAGAACGATAAGAACCATTTTCATAGAATTGGCGCTCCTGGATGGGCAGATGGGGAGTACGGAAATTGAAAGACGAATTATTTGTTCATAGTAATACTACACAAATGGAAAAACGTCAACCGTAATTTCAACGACATAATTCTTCGGCATCCTCGACCCCAACGATGCAGGCAAGACGACGGCTAACGATGCGGACATTGTACGGGCCAGCGAAATCACGTGCAGACGTAGGGCGTAGGGCGGCAGAACCACAAGAAATCTCCCGCAGAGAGGCAAAGGCGCAGAGAAAAGCAGCAAGATTAGCGCAACATCTGGTCCTCTTTCATCCGCAAATTCTGCAATCCCTGTTCATCCGGGCTCAACCCAATGACAGCAACCCACAGTATCCTTCGCTTCCTCAAAATCAAACAACAGCCGCCATCTCCCGCCTTTCTCGACGCACTGGTGACGGCCTACACCCGGCACGTGCCCTGGGAGAGCGCTTTCCGCATTGCCAAACGCGCGGCCACACCGGTCACGGCGGAATGCCCCCGCTGGCCTGTCGAGTTCTGGGCAGATGCGCTGGAACGGGGTGGCGGCGGCACCTGCTTTGAGAGCAACTACGCCTTCTTCCGTCTGCTGCGCGAGTTGGGTTTTGACGGTTACTTGACCGTCAATGATATGGGAGAAAGTCGCGGCTGCCATACGGCGATTGTCGTCTGCCTGGGCGATCAGCGCTGGCTGGTAGATGCGGGCTACCCGCTCTACCTGCCCGTGCCCCTGGCAGCCGGGCAAACAACCCACCGTCAGACCCCCTTTCACACCTACACCGTCACCCCTCAGCCCGACTATCGTTTTGAGATTCAGCGCGACCGCCATCCCAAGCCCTACACATTTACCCTCATCGACCGGCCCGTCCCCGACGACGACTACCGGGCCGCCACTACCGCGGACTACGCGCCGGACGGCCACTTTCTGACGGAAGTGATCGTCCATAAAGTCATCGACGACCGCGTCTGGCGCTTGAATGGCCGGGTCGATCCGCCGCTGCTGGAATCCTTCCCCGCTCTGGGCGATCCACAGCCCGCCACCTGCGAACCACTCCCCACCCCGGACGCGCCGGCGCGTCTGGCCCGCCTGTTCGGGATGGAACAGGGCGTGCTACAGCGCGCTTTTGACTGGTTGGCAGAGGTGAAACAAACCGTTCGAGTTGTTGGGTTGTGCTATCATCGAGAGTAACGGAAAGCATCGTTCAGTCTCCTTTGAACATACCCGTATGCAGCCAAAGCATACCCCATTTCCAGGGGCGAAGAAAGTCGAACTTGTACCCGTCATCTTCGCAAGAATCGGGTGGAAACCCGGCACCGAATCGTCTATACTCGTCGGTGTGTGAACCATCCAAGCAGCGACGAGTGAGAGAGCAATGATGACAATGAGTCTGACAACCACACCTAACGGCATTGACAGTTTGTCCCAATCCGCCCAGGACTACGCACTGGTGGCCCAGGCCATCCGCTATATCGAATCCCACCGCCGGGAACAGCCGGAACTGGTCGCCATCGCCGGCCACGTCGGGCTGAGCGAATTCCACTTCCAGCGCCTCTTCAGCCGCTGGGCCGGGGTCAGCCCCAAACGCTTTTTGCAGGCGTTGACCGTCGAGGAGGCGCGGCGCGCCCTGACCCGCTCCGCTTCTGTGCTGGATGCGGCCTACGACACTGGGCTATCCGGGCCGGGACGCCTGCACGATCTCTTTGTCCAATGCCAGGCGGCCACCCCCGGCGAAGTGAAGAGCGGCGGTGCGGGGCTAACCATCCGCTACGCCATTCAGCCCACACCTTTCGGGGATGCGCTGATCGGTGTGACGGAACGGGGCATCTGCGCCCTCTCCTTTGTGGCCGACGGGGAGGAGAGCAGCGCCGTGGACGAGCTGCGCCGCCGCTGGCCCGCGGCCCGTCTGGTGGCAGATCGGGCGGAGAGCGCAGCCATTGCCCAGCGCATATTCTCTGGCGCAACGCAACGGGACGAGCCGCTGCATCTCTACATCAAAGGCACAAACTTTCAGATGCAGGTCTGGCAGGCTCTCCTGCGTGTGCCGACAGGCAGTCTGACAACCTACGGCGATCTGGCGCGGACGATTGGTAGACCGTCGGCGGCCAGGGCCGTGGGCAGCGCGGTGAGCAGTAACGTCATCGCCTGGCTGATCCCCTGCCACCGGGTCATCCGCCAGACCGGTGTGGTGGAGGGCTATCGCTGGGGCAGTGAGCGCAAACGGGCGATGCTGGGCTGGGAGGCAGCCCAGGCGGCGTAGAAAATACCGTTGGGCCGCTGCTTGCTGCGCCCGTTGGCAAACGGGCGCAGCAAGCAGCGCCCCTACGGAATAACAGTGCAGACGCGTCACTCAACGCTCCCGGTTGTGTAACAACCGGGAGCGTTTTTGTGCTGTCCATCTATGCGCTTTTGTTGGACAAAAGGGGCAAAAACCGCTATACTACAGTAGCCAAAAGAACTTTTGTTCGTATTGTGCCGTCCGCATTCCGCATTCCGAGGTTTCGTATGACTGCCT
>JACQGT010000478.1 GCA_016199425.1 Chloroflexota bacterium | reverse complement strand
TGCGTTAGTCGTTCGCCCAGACTCGTGAAACGTGAAACGTGAATTCAGGTCGTGTACTCTCACGTTTCACGCTTCACGTTTCGGCCCGCAGATTCGCCCTGTGGCTTCGCCACCTTATGTTTTACGTTTCACACATTCCGCCCAACCGCACGGAATATCCAATATCCTTCTTACTCTCCCGCGCCGTGCAACTGACCGGTCAAAATCTGAATGGTCACGAAGGAGTCGGCGTAGGGGCTGTTGATGTAAATCGGGTCGCCCTCCGGCAGCCAGCCCGCGGCAAAGCGGCTGGGCACCGGGTTGTTGCCATAGCGTTCGTAGATGGGAATCTGGGGCAGCAGTTCGTTGTATGCCTGGGCGATGGTGTCCAGAACCTCGACCTGGGCCGCGGCGTCGCCGCCGGAGCCGGACTGCTTGACCAACGCCCACAGGTCCACGTCGCCCACGCTGTCGGTAGAGACTTGCAGACCAAAGGACATCCCCGGATTTTCGATGCTGCCTGTACCGCCGCCCACACCGCTGGCCGCTGCATTGTGCAGGCTCAGATCGGTCTCCAGGGAGAAAGAGGGATGGGGGTTGCCCGCGCCCCAGCCCCGGAGGGCAAGCTGGAATTTGCCTTCGTTGACGTCGATGGGGTGCTGCTGGAAGTTGACGCCGCGGAAGGCGGTCTTGATGCCAAAGACGGTCAACTGCTCGGCAGTATTCTCCGCCGCGGCCGACCAGTCGGCGAACTCAGCCGGCACGGTCAGCTCGAATTCCATACGCGCGCCCGTGTCGTCCTTCCAGACGCCGTCGCTGTCCCGGGTGAAGCCCAGGCCGGTCAGAATCTCTTCGGCCTTGGCCGTGTCGTGGTCATAGGGATTCAGCCCGCTGCGCACCCCTTCGGAAAGCCAGAGGGATGTCATATTGTCGGAAAAACCGCACATGCAGAGCAGGCGTTTGGCCGACTCGCCCAGGGAGATGAAGGCAGCCTCGTCCCGGTTCACGGCATAGGCCAGGGCCTGGCGGAATTCCTTCATCTCGAAGGGGTGGATGGTGTGGTTGAAGTAGAGGGCCGGACCGCTGTAGACCGGGGCGCGGATGATGCGGTAGCCCAGATTGATGAACTCGCGTTCGGTGGCGGGCGGGAAGCCGTGGGTGGCGTAGTCCACATCGCCGGAGAGTACCAGCGGCGTCACCGTCGGCGTCTCGCCGTTGTAGTTGATCATCCGGTCAAACTGCACGGTGTCGGCCCAGTAGGAGGTCTCCACTTTGTTCAGGATCATCTGGGATTCGGTGATGCTGGCCGGATCGATCTTGTAGGGGCCAAGCACAACCATATCCTCCGGGCGGAACTCGTTGAATTCCTGGAGAAGATTCTTCCACTCGTCGTCCGCATTGGTCTTACCCGCGGCGATCAGATCCCGCAGGCGCTGGGCATATTCTCCGTAAACGGTCGAAGAATGGATCGCTTCCTCGCGCAGGACGCGGCGGGGCACAGTAGTGGAAGGCTCATTCAGAATGAAATCAACGGTATAGTCATCCACTGCCTGCACATCATTGATGAACTGCCAGACGGCCCGGTTCATCAGCCGGGCGATGGAGAAGCTGTCAATCACATCCTGGCTGGTGAATTCGTGGCCGTCGCTCCACATCGCGCCCTGGATCAGCTTGACGCGCAGGGTGGTATCGTCCGCCCACTCCCAGGACTCGCCGGCCACGGGCATCCAACTGCCATCGGCCCACATATACATAAAGAGAGAGGGTTCCATCAGCATCTGATAGATGCTTAGGCTCATACCGTTGGTCACATACGTATTGAAGTGACCGGTGGGCGGGGGTGAATAGGGCCAGGCCGGGTGAAACTCGGACGGGGCCGCTTCGGCAGCCGGAGCTTCGGCGACCGGGGCAGCGGCTTCCTGGGCAGCCGGGGCGGCGGGAGCGGCTGCTTCCCCACCGCTTGGAGCTGCGGGTTGTGCTGGCGCACCGCATGCGCTGAGCACTAGCACGGCCACCAGCAATAGGCCAAACAACAGACGTTTCATACTTGCTTCCTCCTGTGGGTTGAGAAATATACTGCCCGACGAACTTTTCGGGTATTGGATATTGGATATTTCGTAGTGACGGCACGACTACGAAATATCCAATACCCAATATCCAATATCAATTTTTTTTGCGCCAACGGACCAGAATTGCAATGACTGCAATAAAGGCAACGCCGATGCCAAAGGTGATCTGTGTGATTACGTACTCGGGTGTCTGCTTTTCCAAAAAGAAGAGCAGAACGCCCGCGGTAAAGGCAATGTAAAAGCCCAGATGGAAGGCTGCTTTGCCCAGATAGGGATCAATCATGCGACAATCAACTCAATCGACTCGGATTTGCGTACAGGACAGGCCACGCTGCCTCCTTCCGGGATGCGTTCCAGCCGGGGCGCGTTGCCGTCACATTGGCCGGGAACGAAGTAGGGGCAGCGGGGATGGAAGGTGCAGCCGTCGGGCAGAGCCAGCAGGCTGGGAATCTCCGCGCTGCGCAGTTCCATGTGGCGTTTCTTGTGGGCCAGTTCCGGGTCAGCTTCGGGCACGGCGGCCAGCAGGGCCTGGGTGTAGGGGTGGCGCGGGTCTGTGATGACCCGGCTGGTCGGCCCCTCCTCCACAATGCGGCCCAGATACATAACAGTAATGCGTCCGCCCTCCCAGGAAAAATATTTTGCCAGGGCCAGGTCGTGAGTGATGAAAAGGAACGTGACATCGAACTCGGATTTCAGCCGCGAGAGCATATTGAGCAGGCTGACCCGAATGGAAACATCCACCATCGACACAGCCTCGTCGGCCACAATGAACTTTGGCTCCACCGTCAGGGCACGGGCCACTGAGACCCGCTGGCGCTGACCTCCGCTCAACTGGTGGGGGTATTTGTTCATAAAATCAGTCACCGGCGTCAGATCGACGATATCCAACAGTTCCGCAGCCCGTCGTTCGGCGTCGGCGCTGCTGGTTGCTTTGCGGTGGCGTAGCAGAGGCGCGGTGATCATCTGGCGCACAGTCTGGGTCGGGTTGAGGGAGGCGTAGGGGTCCTGGTGGATGATCTGCACGGCCCGGCGATAGGCCTGGTAGTCGCTGCCGGACAGCTTGCGCACATCCTGGCCCTGATAGAGAAGCTGCCCCTGAGATGGTTTGAGCAGGTCCACAACCATACGCCCCGTCGTACTTTTGCCGCAGCCGCTCTCGCCCACCAGACAGACGATCTCCCCCTGCTCAATGGAAAGAGAAATGTCGTCCACCGCGGTGACCTGCTCTTTGCCTTTGCCGAAAAAGCGGCTGACGTTCTGAAGTTCGATGATCGGTGTCATTGGATTTCTGCGGGGTCGATGCCCAATTCCAGTAGACGAGCGGCCAGCTTCTCGGCCACTTGGCGTTGCTCCTCGGCCAGTTGGCGCTGCTCCTCGGCCACCTGACGTTGCTCCTCGGCCAGTTCCGCGCCGGTGGGAATCAGCACGCCGTCCAGGTCGGTCCAGCGC
>JACQGT010000477.1 GCA_016199425.1 Chloroflexota bacterium | reverse complement strand
TCTCTACCCTTGCCTTCTTGCGTGTCTCACCGCTTTGGTCTGCTCGCCTGCTACAGCCCAAAAGTCAAATGACGACGGCCCGTTCCAGGATTGTTTCCACGTAGAATGTCTTGTCTTTGCTGATGGGACGGCACTCGCGAATCTGCACCACATCGCCTATCCGAGCATCATTCGTCTCGTCGTGGGCTTTGTACTTCTTGTGGCTTTTCATCACTTTGCCATACAGGGGATGGCTCGAAACGCGCTCCACCTGGACAACGATCGTCTTTTCCATCTTGTCACTGACCACTGTCCCTACCAGTGCTCGTCGCTGTTCTCGCATGCCGATTTGCTCCTATTCCTATTCAGCAGCCATCTCTGCGGCCAGCTCTTGCTCGCGCAGAATCGTCTTGATCTGCGCAATCTCTCTGCGCACCTGTCTGTTTCGGGCCGTATTTTTCATCTGGCCGCTTGCCTTCTGAAAACGCAAATTGAAGAGTTCCTGATAGGAATCATCCAACTTAGCCGCCAGTTCACCCAACCCCAAAACCCGCAATTCATGAGCCTTCATTTTCGCTCTCCTTATACCTATACCCTTATACCTATACTTCGTCGCGAGAGACGAACTGAGTAGCTATGGGTAATTTATGGGCGGCCAAACGGAAAGCCTCGCGGGCCTGTTCCTCCGTCACACCGGCCATCTCAAACAACACTCGTCCCGGTTTGATGACAGCAACCCAATGGTCCACTGCACCCTTACCAGAACCCATACGGGTCTCGGCGGCGCGCATGGTCACGGGCTTGTCAGGGAAGATGCGAATCCAAAGTTTACCACCGCGGCGCACATAACGCACCACAGCGCGGCGAGCGGCTTCGATCTGGCGGCTCGTAAGCCAGTGGGATTCCAAGGCTTGCAGACCGTAGGTGCCGAAATCGACATTATTGCCACGGGCTGCCATGCCACGCCTTCGTCCGCGGTGCATCTTGCGGAATTTTACTCGTTTTGGCATCAACATAGTTCGTCTCCGTTACCGCCCTTACTCGAGCGCCATATCAGCGTATTTACTGTGATACTCTTCGCCGGGCAGCACTTCGCCGTGATAGACCCAAACCTTAACACCGACAATGCCGTAGGTAGTCCGGGACTCTGCCGTGCCATACTCGATGTTGGCGCGCAGGGTATGGCGGGGCACTTGCCCTTCGCGGATGCTGTCCACACGGCCCATTTCGCTGCCGCCCAGCCGCCCGGAGACTGTAATCATAATCCCCTGGGCACCTGCGCGCATAGCCCGGCCCGAGGCCTGCTTCATGGCCCGCTTCCAGCTAATGCGTCGTTCCATCTGCTCGGCCACGCTCTCGGCCACCAGCGTCGCTTCGATCTCCGGCTTGGCGATCTCGTTGACGTCGATCTTCACCTTCTTCTGGGTCATATCCTGCAACTTAACCCGCAGGGCATTCACATTGGCGCCTTTGCGGCCAATGATAATGCCAGGCTTGGCTGTGTTGATGATAACATGAACCTGGTTCGGCTGCCGTTCGATCTCCACCTGGCTGATGCCGGCCTTGGGCAAATCCGAATGGACTGTTGCCCGAATCACCCGGTCTTCGACCAGATGCTCAACATAGGCAGGACCGTAGGCAAACCAACGGCTGCGATGATCCCGGACAATTCCTAGTCTAAATCCGTTTGGATGTACTTTGCGTCCCACATATCCTCCTTATTCATTGCTTACGCGTTCGTCAAGCACAACAGTGATATGGGACGAACGGCGCAGCCAGGGCTTGAAACGACCGCGGGCACCAAAGCGTCGCCATTTGCGTGTCGGCGCTTCGTCCGCCACAATTTTGCTGATATAGAGATCAGCGGCCTCCAGGCCAAAGTTCTCCGTTGCGTTGGCAATGGCGCTCTTGATTGTCTTGGCAACATCTTTGGCGGCCTGCTGCGGCATAAATTGCAAAATTGCCAGAGCATCCTCGACCGGCTTACCCCGCATCTCATTCAGAACGAGACGGGTCTTCTGAGCGCTAATGCCAGTGAATTTATTGACTGCTCGCACTTCCATCGTCTTTCCTCACTCTCCCTGTCCGGTGTCAGCGCTACCGACGCGCCCGGGTACCCTTTTCAGATCGAACATGACCACGGAAGAAGCGGGTCGGCGCAAACTCACCCAGTTTATGCCCCACCATATTCTCCGTCACATAAATAGGCACATGCCGCCGTCCATCGTGTACAGCCAGGGTATGGCCGACAAACTGCGGAAAGATCGTAGAGGCGCGCGCCCAGGTCTTGATCACCTTGCGATCGCCCGCCCGATTCATTGTCTCAATTTTCTTGAGAAGTTTCGGGTCTACGTATGGTCCCTTCTTGAGTGAACGCCCCATCTCTTATCTCCGTTTCCGGCTGCTGCTGCGCCGTACAATATGCTTGTCGGTTCGCTTGTTGCTTCGTGTGTGCTTGCCCAAAGCGGGCTTTCCCCACGGGGTCTTCGGCCCAGCCATACCAATCGGAGAGCGGCCTTCACCGCCTCCATGCGGATGGGACGACGGGTCCATGGCCAGACCACGTACACCAGGGCGAATGCCCAACCAGCGCTTGCGGCCAGCCTTGCCCAGGGTCATATTGGCATGTTCCGAGTTGGAAACCTGTCCAATCGTCGCCAGACAATCCATCTGGATATAACGAACTTCGCCGCTGGGCAGGCGAAGTTGGGCCTGGGGGCCTTCCTTCGCCACCAACTGGGCCGACACACCCGCGCTGCGGGCAATCTGCGCCCCACGGCCAGGGTATAGTTCGATGTTGTGTACCTGCGTGCCCAACGGGATATTGCGAACCGGCAACGCATTGCCAGCGCGAATCTCGGCATCCGGGCCAGACATCAGCGAATCACCCACCTGAATGCCCAAGGGAGCGATGATGTAGCGCTTCTCCCCGTCATCGTAGGTCAGCAGAGCAATGCGGGCTGTGCGGTTCGGGTCGTACTCAATCGTCGTTACCCGAGCAGGCACGCCCCATTTGTCCCGCCTGAAGTCAATCAGGCGATAGCGGCGCTTGTGACCACCACCCCGGTGGCGCACGGTAATACGCCCCTGGTGGTTGCGGCCACTGCGCTTGTTCAGGGCAACGGTCAGCGAGCGCTCCGGCTTGCTGCTGGTAATCTCTTCAAAGGTCGAGACACTCATCCCCCGCCGTCCCGGCGAAGTCGGGCGGTATATCTTAATAGGCATCGTTTTGCTTCTCCTTTTGCAACGGTTCTCAGGCCGGCTTAGACACCCTCAAAGAGTTGGATGTTGTCGCCAGCCACCAGAGTGACGATGGCCTTTTTCCACTTCGGCTTGCGCACAACCACACGCCGACCGCGCCGCCCGGTCTTGGCCGGCATCACCATCACACGCACATTCTCCACCCGCACTTTGAAGGCGGTCTCCACTGCATCGCCGATCTCGTGCTTGTTGGCCCGCATATCCACTTCAAAAGTATAGCTGTTGTCGAAGTCGGCGGCATCGTATGATTTTTCAGTGACCACCGGGCGTCGAATAATTTCGTAAATATGCATTAGATTCTCCCTTTCCCGGTTCTAGCCCAGCCAGGCGTGGATGTGTTCCACAGCTGCTTGGGACATCACCACCACATCGTAGCCCAGCAGATCCCGCACATTCAAGTAGCCACTTTCCAACGCCTTGGCATTGGGGAGATTGCTGATGCTGCGCTCCACCGGCATATTGCGTTCGGGCAACAGCACCAGTACACTTCGACCGCCCAGACCCAGATTTTCCAGGGTCTTGACCATCGCCTTTGTCTTGGGCTGCTCCATAGACAACCGGTCAAGCACAACGAGCTGCTCGCCCGTCGCCTTGACGGACAAGGCACTGCGCAGAGCGGCCTGGCGCATCTTCTGGGGCATGCGCTGGGTGTATTTGCGCGGGGATGGCCCAAAGACGATACCACCGCCCACGAAGTTGGGGGCCGTCGTCGAACCCTGACGGGCGCGACCTGTGCCCTTCTGTCGCCACGGCTTGCGCCCACCGCCCCGCACTTCGGCACGGGTCTTTGTCTTATGAGTTCCCAAACGGGCATTGGCCAACTGGCGCAACAACGCCTGGTGCATCAGACCGCGATTGACCGGAGCGCCAAAGATAGCATCGCTCAGCTCAATCTCGCCAACCTGTTCACCGGCCATATTCTTCATTACGAGTTGCATCTCACTGCCTCCTGTACAGGTCTACGCCTTCTTGGCCGGTCGGATAAAGACAAGACCAGTGCGCGGACCGGGCACAGCGCCCTTGACGGCGATCAGGTTCCGCTCGGCATCCACCAGTGCAATTTTCAAATTCTGAACCGTGACACGCTGATTACCCATACGCCCTGGGCCTTTGGCACCGGGCCAGGTGTGGCCCGGCGACGTGCCTGCGCCGCGCGAGCCGGGTGCGCGTTCACGATCCGACTGGCCGTGGGTCTTGGGACCACCAGCAAAGTGATAGCGTTTCACGGCACCAGCAAAGCCCTTGCCTTTGGAAATACCCGTTACATCCACAATCTCGCCTTCATCAAAGATGTCAGCTTTGATCACATCGCCCAAAGCCACTGTAGGCAGGTCACTCAGGCGCAGTTCGCGCAGATGGCGTAATATAGGCGACTCTGCCTTGCGCAGATGGCCCACCTCGCCCTTTGTCAATTTGCGCTCCGCCACTTCGTCAAAGCCAATCTGTACCGCGTTGTAGCCATCGATGTCAATAGTCTTGACTTGGGTGACGTAGCAAGGACCGGCTTCAATCACTGTCACGGGCACTGCTTCCCCGCTCTCGCTGTAGAGCTGGGTCATACCAACTTTTCTACCCAGAATACCTTTCACGTACACCTCCAGGACTGACGGTCAATCAGAGCACTAAGCCCCAATCGGCCACATCATCCACCAAAATGATAGTTGCAGGTGGCAAGTTGCAAGTAGGCGTTTCTTCTTCGACCTGCAACTTGCCACCTGCCACTTTATAGCTTAATTTCAATATCCACACCGGCGGGAAGATTCAACCGGGTCAAATTTTCAATCGTCTTATTGCCGGGGTCCACAACATCGATCAGCCGTTTGTGGGTACGGATTTCAAACTGCTCACGGCTATCTTTGTCGATAAAGGTCGCCCGCATAACGGTAAACTTTTCGATACGGGTCGGCAAGGGAACCGGCCCCACAACCTGGGCACCCGTCTGCTCTGCAGCAGAGACAATTTGCCTGGCCGATGCATCCAAAACCCGATGGTCGAATGCCTTGAGTTTGATGCGGATTTTCTGCTTTGCCATCGACTCTTCCTTATGAAGTAAAGGGAACGGCGACTGGGAGAAGTATCCGGCCTCCCGTTCCGATGACTGCGTTCAAAACGCCGCAGGGTCGGTTCGACGAACCGACCCTGCGGCTATCTCATTTACTTAGTGATCTCGGTGATGACGCCAGCGGCCACCGTGCGGCCACCCTCGCGGATGGCGAAACGACCACCATTCTCCAGGGCAACCGGGGCAATCAACTCCACACTCATCGTCACATTGTCCCCAGGCATCACCATCTCCACACCTTCCGGCAGGTCCAGCGCTCCTGTGATGTCCATCGTCCGAATGTAGAACTGGGGTCGATAGCCCTTGAAGAAAGGTGTGTGCCGTCCCCCCTCTTCCTTCTTCAACACATAGACTTCGCACTTGAAGTTGGTGTGCGGGGTGATGCTGTTCGGTTTGGCCAGCACTTGACCCCGCTCCACACCCTCACGCGCAATACCACGCAGCAGACATCCCACGTTGTCACCTGCACGGCCTTCATCCAGCAGCTTGCGGAACATCTCCACAC